>JABDJU010000299.1 GCA_013003325.1 Acidimicrobiales bacterium | reverse complement strand
GTCGTCAGCATCGACGGTGTCGTACTCGCCGAATCTCACAAACCGACCATCTTGTACGAGACCGGCGCACCAGCCCGCTTCTACCTACCACTGACCGACGTCAAACTCGGCCTCGTTCATCCCAGCGACCGCACGGCGTCGTGTCCCTACAAGGGTGATTCGGACTTCTTCTCGGCCCAGGTCGGCGACCGCGTCGTTGACGACATCGCCTGGACCTACGTCCTTCCACGACCCGAGTCCACACCGATCGCTGGTCTGGTCAGCTTCTACAACGAAATCGTCGACATCGACATCGACGGTGAACGGAACCCACGCCCGAGCAGCCACTTCGCCTAGCGCACGCTGATCCCATTGGGATCGCGGGCGGGACATACTCCCTGGGGAGTAGCTGCGAAGCCTCCCTGTGCTGGATTCGCAAACGGAGCCAGCACCGCATCATGGAAACATGATCGAAGTAACCAACCTCTCCGCATATGACCATTTGCGGGCTCTGGCCGTGAGCAACGGGATCGCCCGCTCGCGGGTCGACGACGTCCTCGACACTGTCGGCCTCAGCGACGTCGCCAAGCGGCGCAGCGGGGGCTTTTCGCTGGGCATGGGACAGCGTCTCGGCATCGCCGCCGCTCTACTGGGTGACCCCGAGGTCATCATGCTCGACGAACCGGTGAACGGACTCGACCCTGAGGGAATCCTCTGGATCCGCCACCTCCTCCAGGACCTGGCCAAGCAGGGACGAACCGTGTTTGTGTCCTCGCACCTGATGAGCGAGATGGAACTGATGGCCGAACACTTCGTCATCAGCTCAGGATCCATCGTCCCACCGTAGTGAGCCAGCCACCGATGGGGCCGCACGCGCAAACTAGCGTGACACTGCCAGCAGCAAGGAGCCGTCCATGACCGCAGATCCAATCTCCGTTTTCGACGGAAAGTCCATCAGCTACACCTACGACAACGGCTGGTCCTTCACCAACACCTTCGACGGCCACGTGCGCGTCTCGCACGTCCCGCGCGGTGAACTGCGGGAACACGTCGAGATGACCCAGCTTCGTGAGGGCCTGTTCTTCGTGTCGTGGATTGATGACGAAATGGGATTGCTTGCCCAGATCATCGACCTCGAGGCCGACACCGTGCTCGCCGCCATCCCTGCCGGAGACGAGCTCCGGACACAGGTCTTGACCGGTCGCATCACCGAGCGACCCCACTGACTCAGGCCCGTCCGCCACGTCACGTTTCTCGGGCAGTCGCTGGCTCGAGCGTCAGAACATGCCGTTGTCGTTGGCTGATTGTTCGGCGATGACCTGGAGTGTGTCCCAGTGCTCGACGATCTTGCCGTCGTCGTCGAGACGGAAGATGTCGATCCCGGCGTACTCCTCGTCGGGCCAGATCTGGTGGCAGTGGAGCACCACGAAGTCACCATCGGCGAGGACCCGCTTGAACTCGACGCGCTTGTCGGGGTACTCGGCGGCCATGCGTTCGAAGTAGTCGATGAAGGCTTGCTTGCCGTCACCGACGTGCGGATTGTGTTGCCGGTACTCGGCACCGGCGTACCGTTCGATTGCTTCGGCCGGCTGATTCTGGTTGAACATGAGGTCGTAGAAGGCGACGACGTCGTCCTTCCGGCGCTGCGCTGCGTGATCGGTCATGGCCACACCTATGCGGGTTGGAGTTCGTCGAAGCGGCGGCGCGCCCGTCGAACGTCGGGGAGGTGTCGTTCTGACCAGTCCCGGATTGCCTCGAGAGGTTTGGTGACACTGTGACCAAGATCGGTCAGGGAATACTCGACCTGGGGCGGCCGCATCTGGGTATGCACCTCCCGGTGGACGAGTCCGTCCTGCTCGAGCCGTCGCAGTGTCTGGGTGAGCATCTTCTGGGTGATCCCGGGAACGGCTCGCTTGAGCTGGCCGAAGCGGTGCGGGTGATCCTGCAGGACGCCGATGATCAGGGTCGACCATTTCGAGGCGACCAGGTCGAGGATGTCGCGGCACGGGCATTCGGCTGAGTAGATGTCACCCAAGTGATCGTCGTCGCACGGGTTCGCTTGCGTTGTGGTTTCCATCGGGTACCTACCAGTCGTGAGAGTGCCTTCTTGCGTCTAGATACTAACTGCATGATGATCGAACCATCACCCGAACGCAACCCCCGAAGGCGCCCACGACATGACCACCATGACTGCAATCGTTACGAACCCAGACCGGTCCTTGTCACCAGTCCAGGTTGAACGGCCGACACCGGGCCCCACCGAAGTGCTGATCAAGAACGCCGCGGCGGGCATCAACCCGGTCGATTGGAAGATCCGGGCCAACGGCGACATCTTCCGAATGTTCGATCCGAACGCCCCGATGATTCTCGGGTGGGACGTCGCCGGCGAGATCGTCGAGGCAGGGGCTGGCGTCACACGCTTCGCCGCAGGTGATCGGGTGTTCGGAATGCCCCGGTTCCCCCGCCCAGCAGGCGGCTACGCCGAGTACGTGGTCGCCGGCTCACGCGAGGTCGCCCGCATTCCCGACAACGTCGCCGACATCGAAGCAGGCGCTCTCCCGCTAGCCGTCCTCACGGCATGGCAGTCCATCGTCGACACACTCAAGGTCTGCGCCGGCGACCGCGTTCTCATCCACGCAGCGTCCGGCGGTGTCGGCCACCTCGCCGTCCAGATCGCCAAAGCCCGGGGCGCCGAAGTCTGGGGCACCGCCTCTGCGGAGAACCACGCCGCGCTTCGGGACCTTGGCCTCGATCACCCGATCGACTACAAGACCGAACGCTTCGAAGACATCGCCACCGACATGGATGCCGTACTCGACCTCGTCGGCACTAGCGACTATCCGACACGATCAGTCCAGTCGCTCAAGCCAGGCGGGAAGCTCGTCGTCGTTCCCTCGCCGGAAGAGATGCCACCACAAGAGGCGCTCGACAAGGCGGACGTGACGGCCACGTGGATCCTGGTCGAACCCGACTACGCCGCACTCGAATGCATCGCCAGAATGCTCCAAGACGGAACCCTCCGAGTCGCCATCGCCGACACCCGGCCCCTCTCCCAGATCGGTGAGCTCCATGCCATCGGCGAAACCGGCGGACCCATGGGCAAACTCGTCGCCACCATCAACTAGCCAGCAGCCAGCGAACCCTGTACCAACCGGAGCCAACATGGAGACTCGACTCGAAATCACGTCGTTCAAGCAGATCAACCGGGCCTACAACACTGTCTTTGAAGCAGGGCGAATGAGTATCGGTCTTGTTGTGCCGATCGAGACATACGCCGACGGCCCGGTGCCGGCCATGCACCACCACCTGAAGCGGGTCCGGCTCGCTGAAGAGCTCGGACTTTAACCCAAAGTACACGCAGGGCTTGGCGGGCCGAACTCGCTGCAGCGTGAACGTTTCGCCTGGCAAGAGGCCGATTTGGTTGCGTAAACCTGATCAATCCAACACTTTCGGCGTCGCCTGTATTGTTGGGGTATGAGGCAGGATGTGTACGGAGCAACGAGGCACACACAACAGTGGCCGCGTCGCTTGGCTTTCCTGCTTCTTCCTGAATTCAACCTCTTGTCGATGACTGGAGCGATCGAGCCGTTTCGGGTAGCGAACCATTTGCTCAACGATCGGTGGTTCGAATGGGAGGTTGTATCGGCAGATTCACAGGCGGTGGTTGCCAGCAACGGAGTAAAGGTCGAGGTCGACGGCGACCTCGCCGCTGCAAACGGTGCTGACCTCACCATCGTCTGCGCGAGCTGGTTTCCGGAACGCCATGGCTCGCCCGAAGTTCTGCGATGGCTCCGCAAGCGCGCCGCTGACGGCATGCGTCTTGGTGGGGTTGATACGGGCTCATTCGTACTCGCAGCCGCAGGCGTCCTTGACCGGCAAGAAGCCACATGCAACTACGACGTTCTCGATGCCTTTCGATATCGGTTTCCCAAGGTGATCGTGTCCGACGCGCTGTACGTGGCCGATGCTCGTCACGTGACCTGTTCAGGCTCCACGGCACCGCTAGACCTCGCTGTCACCTTGGTGGGGCAAGCCCAGGGCGAGCAACTGGCTGACCGGGTGGCAAGCCACATGTTCCACCAGCGGTTTGGTGGTTCGTCACGAAGCCAGCTCGGCATTGTCCAAGATGGGATGGATGTCGAGGACGCACGGCTCGCGGCAGCAACCGTCGCTGTGCGAGACAACCTGTCGCACCCTCTGAGCGTCGTCGAGCTCGCAGACCGGGCTGGCACGAGTCCTCGAAATCTTCGGCGCTTGTTCTCCCAAGCTTTCGGAGAGACTCCAAGTGCGTACAGTATGCGTATTCGTCTCGCCCGAGCGCGCCAGCTTGTTCTCCATACAGAGCTACGAATGCTCGATGTTGCGCTCGCCACCGGTTTCGAAGGGCCAGAGCATTTCAGTCGCAGCTACAGCGCTTCCTTTGGGACCGCACCGCTGCGCGATCGCAAGGAACATCGACCGAGGTTGACCCCGACCGCGTTCCCGGAGCGGATTGGCACCAGCTAGGTGACACCCGCAAGATTCGGTTTGGCCGATTTGGTCAACTTTTCTTGCGTCTTCGTCAAGACATTGCGCAGGCTTCGGCCTAACTTCTCGCTATGGACGAACGGACACCTGCACCGATCGCAACGGTCGAGGCACTCGTGGTGTCTGTTCCGGCCGAGGGAAACGCATTCGCCGAGGGCTCCGAGGAGACGCTGCTCGTTCTGGTGACCGACGAGAACGGGCTCTACGGCATTGGCGAGTCGCCGTGTACTCCCAACGTTGTGAAGGCGATGGTCGACCAAGAGACGATTCACTTCTGGAGCCAGGGCATCGGCGATCTGCTTGTCGGGTCAGACCCCCTCGAAGCCCGTGCGCTCTTCGACCGGGTGTACCACGGCAGCTTCTACCACGGCCGCCGGGGCACGTTTATCCAAGCCATGTCCGCGGTCGACATCGCCGTGTGGGATCTGGCCGGACGCCAGCTCGGCGTACCGGTGTACAAGTTGCTCGGCGGCGCCCGCACCGACCGCATTCGCCCGTACGCAACGTGTTACCCCGGCGATATCTACGACGGACCGCTCGGGCCGGTCGTGGACGAGATCGCACGACAAGCCGAGATCGCGGTCGACCAAGGCCTCACGGCAATCAAAGTGCCGGTGTTGTTCGGTAACGACACCACCGACAAGCAGATCGTCGAATTCACCAAACAGTGCCGGAGCATGGTCGGTGACGACATCACCCTCGCCCTCGACTTCGGTTATCGCTGGTGGGACTGGCACGACGCTGCGTGGACGCTGAAGCGCATCGAGGACTACGACATCTGCTTCGCTGAGGCACCTCTACGCCACGACGACCTCCACGGTCATGCTCGGCTGTGTGCCGTTTCACCGATTCGAGTCGGCGGCGCAGAGTTTGCTGCGGGCCGGTGGGAAGTTCGTGAATGGCTCGAAACCGGCGGTGTCTCGCTCGTGCAACCCGGCGTGAGTCGAGCCGGCGGATTCACCGAGCTCATGCGGATCGCCGAAATGTGCGAGATGTACGGCGCTCAGCTCATGCCGCACAGCTTCGCCACCGGCATCACCGACGTTGCCAACTTCCACCTGCAGGCCGCTGCCCTGACAATCCCGATGGTCGAATTTCGGTCGAGCCGATTGGGCCCATCACGGCTTCGCACCGAGCTCGTCTCGCCACCCGAACCAGAGATCATCGACGGCTACGCCGCTCTACCGACGGGCGCAGGCCTCGGCGTCGAACTGAACGAAGACTTCGTGGCCCAGTACACCGTCTCAGCTGGCACGTCCTGAGCTCACTATGACCGCCGATCTCACCTTCACCTCCGCAGTTGACGCTCTGTCCGGCTTCGCCGACGGCTCGTTGTCCCCGGTCGAACTGATGACCGCCGTGCTCGACAACGAAGACGCCCACGGGGCGCTCACCCAACGGTATGCCGACGAGGCGCTGGCCGCGGCCAAGACCGCCGAGGCGCGTTGGCATTCGGGCGACGCCCGACCCCTCGAAGGCCTGCCGGTCGCGATCAAGGAAGACAAAGGCGTCGAGGGAAAGCCAACATCGGCGGGAAGCCTGGTGTGGAAAGACGCCATCGCCGGCGGCGACGCACCACCCGTGGCCGCCATCAAAGCAGCCGGCGGCATCGTTCACGCTCGCACCAACGTGAACGAGATGGGCACGGCGGGGATAACGGGCGGGCGCCTCTTCCCGCCGACGAGCAACCCGTACAACACCGAATACAACAGCCTTGGCTCATCGGGCGGAGCAGCGGTGGCGCTGGCTACGGGACTAACCACCCTCGCTAACGGATCGGACTATTGCGGGTCGATCCGCCTGCCCTCATCGGCCAATGCCGTGGTCGGGTTCAAGCCGTCTCGCGGACGCAACGCTGTTGGCGCGTATTTCAACCTCGACTGGTATGACCACGACGGACCCATGGCGCGCTCGGTGAACGACTGCGCTCTGTTGCAGAACTCCATGGCTGGCCAACAGGCCGGCGACCTCTTCAGCCGCCCCGACTGGACACCGCTCTCCCCTGTCGCCCCCGACCCGTCGACACTGTCGATCGCGTTGTCGACCAACCTCGGGTTCGCCACGGTCGCCCCCGACGTCGAACGCGAGATCCGGGCCATGGCCGAACGCCTGAGCGCCGCTGGTGCCAACGTTGTGGAAGTCGATCTGGGGTGGAACGAGGAATGCCTCTGGGCGTTCCGCACTCACGCCGCAGCGATCTTCGCTGGTTGGGCAGCCGCGTACCTCGAAACCGATCGAGACGACATGACTCGATACGCGATCGCGTTCGCTGAAACGGCACATTCACTCACCGCCATCGACTTCGCCCGGAGTATGGAGATCGAGACGGGCATGTGGGACATGCTGGCCCCGACACTCACGACCTTCGATGCGCTGCTGTGCCCAACGAGCTCGGTTCCCTCGGTGCTCCTCGACCATGACCCAGCCGGCGACCCGATCAACGTCATGGGTCACTCACTCGCCGCCGACTTTGGATGGATGCTCACCTGGCCGTTCAACATGTTGAGCGCACTGCCGGTCATGGGCATTCCAGCGGGCCTAGCCGACTCGGGAGTCCCGATTGGGGCACAACTAGTCGGGCGCCCGTTCGACGACCATCGGGTCTTCGACATTGGGCGGTTGATCGAGTCGACCAGCCCACCGGTTGGAACGTTCGCCCGGTGACGAACCAGGGATCGCCGACAACAGCACCGAGGCGGTGGCACCACACCCCGTCGAGCCCGGTGTCGACGGCTCCGTTTCTGCACTTGCCGCTACGACCAATGGCGATCGTGCGGCACGTGGCAACCGCCTGGCGACCTCATGGCACTCGCGTACTCATGCTGGCCACCGCCGTCGTCGTGTGGAAGTGGTTCAGCCCGTCGATGGCCGACGCCCAGTCGTTTCGCCTTGGCTGGATGGCCGAGATCTGGATTCGCAACGTTGCCCTCGTGTGCCTGTGTGCCGGACTACCGCACCTGTGGCTGTATGTACTGCGCCGGCAGAACGACGACCTCCGCTATGACGCCCGACCGCTCGGCAAAGGCAAGCGCCTCTTCCTCTTCGACGACCAGGTCAAAGACAACAGCTTTCTGAGCCTCGTGCCGGCGCCGCTCATCGGCACACTTTGGGAGTCACTTGGATGGTGGGCCTACGCGAAGGGGCATGCATCGCTCATTTCTTTCGATGACAACCCCATCTGGTTCGTCGTCCTCCTGGCCGTGATCCCCATATGGTCGATTCTGTATTTCTCCGTAGGACACTGGCTGCTGCACCGAGGCCCCGCCTACACCCATGTGCATTCGTGGCATCACAAAAACGTGAACGTCGGGCCGTGGTCCGGGCTTGCCATGCACCCAGCCGAACACGTGGTGCTCTACGGCGACGTGCTGCTGTTCTTCGTTATCGCCTCTCACCCCGTCCACCTGCTCTTCGCGATGATGCACCACACGATGGGCGCTCCGTTGAGCCACACCGGCTACGACGGAATCAAGGTCGGACCGCTCACCCTTCCCATCGGCGACTTCTATCACCAGCTGCATCATCGGTTCATCGAATGCAACTACGGCGGTGCGGAGAGTCCACTCGACGATTGGCTCGACTCGTTGCACGACGGAACACAGGCAGGTGACGAAAAGATTTCGACTCGGCGACGTTCGCTGAGCGCAGCGAAACGAGGTTGAGCGTGAGCCCTGAACCCACAAGCCCTGATTCCATGAGCCACGAGTCAGCGACCGCCATCGAGTCGCTTAATCCGTTCGCCGGGAACCGTCTGGGAATCGACGGCCTATCGGCTGCAACGTCTGCTGCCGTTGCCGACAACACCGTCACCGTTACCTTCGCAGACGGTGTCACCCACCGCTTTCACGCACAATGGCTGCGGCACAGCTGCTACTGCGAGGTGTGTGGCAACCCCGCCGATGGCATTCGCTTCACGACCGTCGTTAGCTTCGACTCCGGCATCACACCGACTCGGGTCGACGCCGTGGACGGCGACCTCGTCATCGCTTGGCCCGATGGGCACTCCTCCACGTATGGCAACGACTGGCTGCTGCACAACGCATACGACGGCGTGGCCGCTGAACGGCGTCGGGCGTGGCGGCCCACGGTGTGGAAGTCGAACCTGAACGAGGACTTCCCCACAATTTCGTGGTCGGAGGCGTCCGACGGCGGCGCTGGGCAGCTGCGGCTCTACCAGCTCCTTCGCGACTACGGCATCGTGCAGGTCGCCGATCTTGGCGACGACCCGGAGCGCACCGAAGAACTCGCTGGACTCCTCGGCCCGATTCACGAGACCACCGTGTACGGCCGAATCTACGACGTGCGAGCCGAACCGATAGCGAAGCTCGGCGCCAAGACCGGGATGCCGCAGGCGCCACACATTGATGACGCCTTCTACTACTCCCAACCCGGCATCGACGTGTTCCATTGTTTGGTCAACACCTCCGAGGGCGGCATGAGCACCTACGTGGACGGGTTTGCGATCGCTGAGTCGATCGCCGCCGAAGACCCAACCGCCTACGAGTTGCTCACGACGATCCCGATCGCCCACATTCGGCGCCATCCCGGCGAAATCGATCTTCGCAATCGTGGGCCGCTCATCTCACTCGACGAGTTCGGCCGCCTCGCTGGTATTCGATACTTCGACCGGGCTCTCGCCCCAATGGACTGCGCCCCCGAACTCATCGATGCCATGTACGACGCCGTGCGCGCCTACAACTCTCGGATGCTGAGTGACGAGTTCCTCACTCAGATTCGGGTAGCTCCTGGCAATGGCATGCTCATCGACAACCACCGGGTCATGCACGGCCGCACCGCCTTCGACCCAACGCTCGGCCGCCACATTCGGCTGTGCCACGTTCCACGAGATGAGTTTCACGGCCGCCTACGCGAGCTTTCCCGCACGCTCGACCCACGTGGTCACGACGTGTTCCTCCCTCAGGGATCGAGCAACTTCTAGTGGTCGAGTTAACCGCGCAGGAGCAGACCTGGCTCGCCGGCGAGGGCGGCCCGGCGATGCAACTCGCCATGCAGCTCATTCTTGCGGCCGCCGAGGTATCGGGCGCCCCACATCTCATCCCCATCGAGATGGCGCACATCAACTCGTGCCACTACTCGGGCCGACTGTCACTCGACTTTGCCGAGTTTCTGATCGCCGGGGGCGCAACGCTGTCGGTGCCCACCCACACAAACGCGAGCCTCATCTCGTGCTCGACGCCCACACTTCGCCCCGAGTCGGAGAACCCCGTTGAGGTTGCCGGAGCGCTCCGGGTCATGGAGATCTACGAAGAGCTCGGGTGTACCTCGATGTGGACGTGCGCCCCGTATCAACAGCCGGACGGACGGCCGAGCTTTGGCCAGCACGTTGTTGGCTCGGAGTCCAACGCTGTTGGGTTCTTCAACTCCGTGCTGGGCGCACGCACGAACAAGTACGGCGACCTGCTCGACATCTCGGCGGCGATGGTCGGCCGGGTCCCCTACAGCGGCCTTCACACCGATGAGGGCCGCCGGGCCACACACGTGCTCGACGTATCGTCGCTCTCGCCGTCCGCCCTACAAGATCCGAACCTTCCACATTTGCTCGGCACCTTCTTGGGCCGGTTCGCTGGCGGCCGAGTCGTGGCTATCGACGGTCTCGATTCTGCAAGCGAAGACGAGTTGAAGGCGATCGCGGCAGGTGCCGCAGCATCGGGTGGGGTCGACATGTTCCACGTCGTCGGCATCACTCCCGAAGCAGCCACACTCGACGCCGCCACCAACGGCATCTCCGTGGACACGACCACACTCACCGACACCGACCTGCTGGCTATGGCCGGGCTCCTCTCGACGGCAACCGGGGACGAACAGCTCCGCTCGGTCTGCCTCGGAACACCACACTTCTCGGTCGCCGAGTTCCTCGAACTGGTTGTATTACTCGACGGAAGGCGGGTCGATGAGGCGATCACAGTGTTGGTCACGACCAGCCGCGCGGTGTCGGCCGAACTCGATGTCCGCGGGCTCACCTCGGTTCTCGCCGAAGCCAATGTCGACATCGTGCTCGACACGTGCACCTACTACACCCCCATCTCGTCGGGCCTCGACGGATTGACGATGACGAACTCCGCAAAGTGGGCGTACTACGGCCAAGGCATGTTGGGAGTGCCCGTCGTGTTCGCCACCCTCGAGCAATGTGTCGAGTCCGCGGTCTCGGGGAGGTTGATCCGGTGATCCTCATCCCCGACGGCACGTGGCTCATTCCAGGCCCCATCGACGGCGCGAGCGAGTTCGTTCGGCTCGACGAGCCCCTGAGCTTCTGGGGCGGGTTCGATGCTGCGACCGGCACGATCATCGACCGCTCCCACCCACAACACGGCCAATCGCTCGCCGGCAAGCTCGTCGCGATGCCCGGTTCGAAAGGTTCGTCGGGAACACCGGGCGTGCTCGGCGAAGCCATTCGCAGGGGCACCGGACCTTCGGCGCTCATCATCACAAAGGCCGACATCAACTTGGTCGCTGGGGCACTCACCGCCGCTGCCCTCTACGACAGCACGTGTCCGATCTTGCTCGTCACGCAAGCCGCATTCGACAACCTGAGCGAGGTATCCAATGAAACCTAAACGCTGGTCCGACCCCGAGAAGAAGCTGTTTTCGCATCAGGTTGGGTTCACCGGTCCGCCGATGGACTTCGACGCGGCACCGAGCGACTTCCTCCGCATCTCGCCGCCAACGATCGGGGCTCACGGGCGGCTCTTGCACGCTCCCGGCTACTCCCATGAGCTCGACCAACGGGTCGACAACTTTCATCAGCTCGAGGAGGTCGTGCACTGCATGAGCAACGCCGGAGCCGACGTGGTTGGCCAGGTCGGCACCAACTGGGTGCACGCGGGCGGCCGCGACGTTCACGACATTCGTGCCTACGTCGCGGAGGTGAGCGAGAGGTACGAGACGCCGCTCCACATGGCTGGCCTGACACTGGTGCAGGCATGTGAGGAGATGGGCTACGAGCGGGTCGCACTCAACTCGGTGTACTTCTGGCCTGATTGGCGTGACGGTGTCGTTCGGTTCCTGCGCAGCGCCGGCATCGATGTCACCTGGTACGGCAACTTCGTCGACCAAGGTTGGTACGACGACCAACAAGTCGTGAATGACGCCACCTGGATCTTCCCCGGCGAGCTGGCGATGGACTCGTGCCGCTACGCCGTCGAGCAGGCTCCCGATGTCGACGCGGTGCTCATCAACGGCATGTCCAACTATCGCAACGAGGACGGCCTGCCTCAACGGTTCGTGTCGCTCGCCGCCGACATCGAAGCCGAGGTCGAGAAGCCGATAATCGCGGCTGACATCACGCTCTATTGGCAGATCTTCCGAACGCTCGGCGCAGCACCACTGGGCCGCCAGGGGTCCCTTCTTTCCACTCTCCAAGACACGACGCCATGACCCAAGCAACGACGAAAGGGCCTCACATGTTCCTCACCCTCTGGGCCACCCCACGGTCTACATCGACCGCATTCGAATGGATGATGCGCCAGCGCGGCGACTTCGCCTGCCACCACGAACCGTGGAACGAGCTGTACTACTACGGCGAGGATCGGGTCAGCCAGCGTGACGCTGATGTTGTGGCCAAACCCGGCCACAACTACGCATCGGTGTGGAACGAACTGTCGACGGCCGGCCGAGACGACAACGTGTTCGTGAAGGACTTCGTCTACTCCGTCGGACACACGCTCACCGACGAGATGCTCGCCGAGATGAACCACTCGTTTCTCATCCGTGATCCGAAGCGTGTTGTCCAAGGCCTCGCGAAGCATTGGCCGGACTGCAGTTGGGAAGAGGTCGGCTTCGAATCTCTGCATCGGCTCCTTCACCGGATTGCCGACCGCGACGGCACACCCCCACCGGTCATGTTCTCCGGCGACCTATTAGATGACCCCGCTGGCACAGCACGGGCATATTGCGACGCCGTCGGGATTCCATTTATCGCTGAGGCCTTGGAGTGGGAAGCCGGTGATCGCAGTGAGGTCAGCTGGTACGGCGAGGGCACCGGTCCTTGGCACGACAACCTGCGCGAGAGCACCGGCATTCAGAAACCGAAGACCACCTATCCGCCGCTCGAAGACAACCCTCGGTTGTTCGAGCTCTACGAGCGTGCCTTGCCACTCTACGACGACATGCATCAGTTCGCGTTTGCACCGATCTCCGATTCCTAACAACTACCGACACAATCAAACCGCCGCAAGAAGGGCAATTAGTCATGGAAATTTCACTCAAAGGCAAACGAGCATTCGTCACCGCAGGTGGCGACGGAATGGGCCGCACGACGGCGATGACGATGGACCGTCTGGGTGCCGAGGTCTTCACCTGCGACATCGACCCCGCTGCGCTCGCAACACTTCCCGACAGCATCACGAGTTGGGAGTGTGACGTCACCGACTCGAACGCGCTCGACGCGATCTTCGACGAGATCCTCCCCGGAGGCCTCGACATCATGGTCAACAACGCAGGCGTCGGCGGTCCGACCAAGAACGTCGAAGACGTCACGAACGAAGAATGGGCACATTGCATGGGCGTGTGCATCGACGCACAGTTCTATTGCGCTCGACGAGTTGCTCCGGTCTTCAAGGCCCAGCAGAGCGGCGTACTCATCAACATGGTTTCCGCGGCAGGAATCCTCGGCTTCCCCGGTCGCTCGCCGTACGTTGCGGCGAAGTGGGCGGTAGCTGGCTTCACCGAGACCCTCGCCATGGAACTCGGCCCCGACAACATCCGCGTCAATGGCATCGTGCCGGGCAACGTCAACGGACAACGCATGGAGAACGTCATCAACGCACACGCCGCCGCGGAGGGCCTCGAGCCTGACACCGTGCGCCATATGTACGCGATCGGTACCTCGATGCAGTGTTATGTCGACCCTCAGGAGATCAGCGACCTGATCATGTTCCTGGTCAGCGACTACGGGCGGCACATTTCGGGCCAGATCATCGGCGTCGACGGCAACACCGAAACGCTGTACCCGCGGTCGTGATCGACCTCCTAAACGAGCCAGCGCTCGATTGCGATGCCATCTGCCAGATCTGCGCGGGCATGCGAACAAGCTATGTGATGGCCGAGTCGAAGCGCAGATCAAACAGCAAGCAGCAGCGGCCGAGTCCATGCCACAACTTCCCGTTGATGAATCGAACGTTTGTTCTATGTCGGAGGGCGAGTTCAACCCAAAGCACACGCGCTCCTTGGGGCGCTGAGTCTCTCGGCCTGAGGCCGCCTCCTCAGGTACCGCTCCGTTTCAGGGCCCCTGTCCGCGGGTGAACTCAGCGGCGAGCTTTGCGAGGTGGGGCCCCAGGTCTTCTTGGCTGGGCGAGAGCCGGTAGAGCGGACCGAACAGTCCGACTGCCGCGACGACGGTTCCACGTCGGTCATTGATCGGCACTGCGAGTCCACAGGTTTCCAGGGTGGCTTCCTCAACGCTCCACGCGTATCCGTCAGCATGTGCGCGGGAGACTCGATCTCGGATTGCTGCCGGATCGGTCGTGGTCATCGGTGTTGGCTGTTGCAGCTGCCCAGCGAGGTAGGTGTCGAGCCGTTCTGGAGACCATGCCGTCATCAACACCAGCCCTGAGGCTGTGGTGTGCATCGGCCATCGATCACCGGAGATGTCCGCGACCTGTACGGCAGAGGAAGCTGCGATGTGGGATCGCAACACGCACATCGCTCCGGTTCATCCGAGCCGACGACCTGTCCGAGATCGCGACAAGGGAGTGTCGTCGTCCTGAAGGAGCATCTCGTCCTACCGTGACGGTGAATCGAACACTTGTTCGGTGTCGGAGGGGCGACTTTAACCCAAAGTACACGCGCTCCCTGGAGCATCGAACTGATTGCGTCGTGATGCGAAGTGACTGGTCATGGCCCCACCGAGCGTCCACGGCCCTTCGTTCCCTAGCACTCGGGAACGGGCCCTGCTACGCCTTCTGCCCGCTAAGGACCTGCATCACGAAGGGCATCATCCC
>JABDJU010000262.1 GCA_013003325.1 Acidimicrobiales bacterium | reverse complement strand
GGATCAGGCCAGCCGGGTCGACATCGCCACCAGCAACCTGCCGGGCCCGCCGGTCGAGGCCTACTTCGCCGGCGCGAAAGTCCTCCGCTGGATACCGATCGGTCCGGTCGCCGGTACCGCAGTGAATGTCTCGCTGATGTCCTACACCGATTCAGTCTTCGTGGGCATGCACATCGATCCCGCTGCCATACCCGAGACGAAGCTTCTGAAGAACTGCCTTCGAGCCGGGTTCGGCGACGTCGGAGTACGGGCCAAGATCCGCTGACCGCGGCTCATCGGTCCGGTTTCGCTCAGCCCACTCATTGGCTAGGTTCGGTTCGTGATGGGCCGAGTGCAGTCGTCTGACGTTTTGGAGTTCCCGCGCGCCTACGCGGAGACACAGCGGTTCAGCCTCGGAGCTCCTCGCTCATTCACCATCATCGACGATGGCAAGGCAGTGCTTTTCCTACGGTCGGCCAGCGGAACATCGCCCTCGCTGTCGTTGTGGGCACTCGACATGGCCACCGGCCAGGAAAGGGTTGTCGTCGACCCCGCTTCGCTCGGGGTCGCTGACGATCTGACCCCGGAGGAGCAGGCCCGAAGGGAGCGGGCCCGCGAATCAGCGGGCGGCATCGTTCGCTATGCGGTAGCCGAAAGCGCCTCGATCGCGACCTTTGTCCTCGACGGTGCGGTGTACCTGGTCGACGTGCCCACCCAGTCGGTGCGGGAGGTCGGCACCGCCACACCGGCCTTCGATCCTCGCCTATCCCCCGATGGCACCGCGATCGCATACGTGTGCAACTCCGAACTGCGGGTCGTCACGCTCGGCACTGACCCGACCAGCGACCGTGACCGAACGATGTCCCCGGCCGAACCGAACCCGGCGGTGTCATGGGGATTGGCCGAATTCGTAGCCGGCGAAGAGATGAACCGCACCCGCGGCTTCTGGTGGAGCCCCGAGAGCGACGCCTTGCTCGCCACCCGGGTGGACGTGTCCGAGGTTCAGCGCTGGTACATCGGTGATCCAGCACACCCGGCGACGGCGGCCACCGAGATCCGCTACCCGGCGGCCGGCACCCCGAACGCCCGGGTGTCACTCCACCACATTCCTCTGTCCGGTGATTCCAACGAGATCAACTGGCAGACCGACGGGCTCGAGTACCTGGCCGACGTGGCCTGGAGCGAAGACGGGCCGCTGTATGTGGCACAATCGCGCGACCAACGGACCACTTCGATCGTCTCAATCGACGTGCATGGTGGGACCACAGCGGAACTTCGCGTCATCGGCGACGCCCATTGGACCGAGCTTCAGCCCGGAGCTCCCCAACTCCGAGGCGGTGTGCTCTACACGATCGAGGACCTACCCGACCGCAGGGCGCTGTGCATCGACGGGACACCGGCGAGCGAGCTACCGACACAGGTACGTTCGATCGTGTCCATCGAGGATGACGGGGTGATCGTGACGGCGAGCCTCGACGACCCAACACAAATCCACCTGCTCAAGTACCCCGCCGACGGCGGTGGCTGCCAACGGCTCAGCGACGAGCCGGGGGTCCACGGCGCGACCGCGGCCTCGGGAACGATGGTCGTGTCGACTGCGATGCCGACCTCACCGGTCACATCGTTCACGGTCAGCCGCGGTGATGCGAGCTATCCGATCCGCTCCCACGCGGCCGACCCGACGCTACGGGCCGAGCCCGAGTTCCTGTTCCTGGGCGAACGCGGCTTGGCAATCGCGCTGTTCCTGCCATCGGACCACAATGGAACCAGTCCTCTCCCAGTGCTGCTCGACCCCTACGGCGGTCCACATGCGCAACGGGTGCTCAGAACTCACAACCCCCATCTCGTGTCCCGTTGGTTCGCAGAGAACGGCTACGCCGTGATCGTTACCGACGGGCGGGGCACGCCGGGCCGAGGACCGGCCTTCGAGCGTGAGGTCTGGGGTGATCTCGCCGGCCCGGTGCTCGAAGATCAACTCGCCGCTCTCGATGCCGTCGCCAAACTCCACCCCTACCTCGACATCAATCGGGTCGGGATCCGAGGTTGGTCCTTCGGCGGCTACCTGGCTGCGCTGGCGGCGATGCGGATGCCCGAGCGAATCCATGCCGCGATCGCCGGTGCGCCAGTCACCGAATGGAAGCTCTACGACACCCACTACACCGAGCGCTACCTGGGCCATCCCGACATCCATCCCGACCACTACCAGCGGTCGAGCCTGTTGCCTGACGCCCCCTCGCTGAGCCGTCCGCTCCTGCTCATTCACGGCCTGGCCGATGACAATGTCGTCGCCGCCCACACCCTGCAGCTGTCGTCGGCCCTGCTGGCCCACGGCCGGCCCCATCGCGTGCTCCCGCTGTCGGGCGTCACCCATATGACTCCCCAGGCTGTCGTCGCCCAGAACCTGTTGCGGTTGCAGCTCGACTTCCTCGACGAGCACCTGAACGACCCCACTGGCGGTTCGTCGTCGTGACCGACCCTACGATGACACGGCTGGCTCCCGACCTCGCCTCCCTGGGCTGGACCGCCAAGCTCGACAGGTGGGCGGCCAAGCAAGACGCCGAGCTCAAAGGCCGGGTGGCCCGCACCCATCGGGGAACCTGTGTGGTCTTCGTCGGCGACAACAACGTGGTCACCGCCACCTCGGCTTCGATCCGCAGCCGGACCGGGCTGGCCCCGGCCACCGGTGACTTCGTTACGATCAGAGCCGACGAAGAGAACGACGGCGAGTACCTGATCTCAGCGATCGCGGCTCGTAAGACCGCTCTCACCCGACGGGCACCGGGGCGGGTTCCCGAACCCCAGATCCTGGCAGCCAACATCGACGACGTGTTCGTGATGCAGGGCATGGACCGCCCGGTGAACTTCCCTCGGCTCGAACGTCTTCTTGTCATCGCATGGGACAGCGGCGCCGAACCGGTGGTGTTGCTGACCAAAGCCGACCAGGTGAACGATCCGGATGCTGCGGTCAGAGCGATCCAGGAGATCGCTCCCGGCGTGCAATGCCTCGCCATATCCACCCATACCGGGCGCAACATCGATGCGGTGCAAGATCGAATCTTCGGAACCCGCACCGTCGCACTGATCGGCCTGTCGGGAATCGGCAAATCGACGCTGGTCAACACCCTGTCGGGGGGCGAGGTGCAACGCACCGGTCAGGTCAGGGCCGTCGACCGGCGGGGTCGACACACCACGGTCACCCGCGATCTCATCCCGTTGCCCAACGGAGGGATCGTGGTCGACACGCCCGGCATACGTGAGCTCGCCCTTTGGGAAGCCCGCGAGGGACTTGCCAAAGCGTTCCCTCGGATCCACGAGGCTAGCAAGCACTGCAAGTTCTCCGATTGCACCCATCATCGTGAGCCCGACTGCGCCGTCCTACGCCTCACCCGGGAGCGGGTGGTCAACAAGCGACGGGTCGACCACTACCTCAAACTGCAAGCCGAGCTCGACGAACAAGACCAACAGAAAGCGGAGTTTGCCCGCAAAGCCGAGAATCGGGCCAAGGTTTCGGCCGAAGAACGGGTCGATCGCCGTCGCAAACGATCGAAGTCGGGCCGGCGTCGCAAGCGGCGTTGAATTTCCTGCAACACTACGTAGGTCATGAATTCCAGGTTCTCGGCTATCAGCGCAATCCTTCTCGCCGTCGCCGTTGCGGTCTCGGCGTGCGGACGGGCAGAACCGGTGGCGACCGAAGACAACACCACCACGACCGCAACCACCGTGGCGACGACGGCCCAAACCACCGTCCCGGCCACCGAGGCGCAAGAACAGCCGACGTCCTATGTGGTGCAACCGGGTGATTCGGTCGGCCGAATTGCGTCGGCCTACGGTCTCAGCGCCGATGAACTGGCCGAATACAACAGCCTCGACGACCCCGATCGCATCTCAGCCGGACAGCAACTGCTGATTCCGCCGGGGGCGACCAGCACGTCGACCACCCCGACCACCGCAGCCGCTCCACCCCCGGAATCGACCGAAACCACCGCGTCGGGCTGAGCGAAACTCACGTTCGGGGCGCTGCGGGCCGAAGAACCAATCACCTATGGAAACAACCGACATCGTCGTAGTTGGTGGAGGCATCGTCGGCCTGGCGACCGCTCACCAGCTTCTCAAGCAGCGGCCTCACCTTCAGGTCACCGTTCTGGAAAAGGAACCGAGCGTAGGGGTCCACCAGACCGGCCATAATTCGGGGGTTCTGCACAGCGGTATCTACTACAAGCCCGGTAGCCAGAAGGCGCTGCTCGCCACCTCGGGTCGGGCCGCGATGGTGGACTTCTGCCAGCGCCACGACATCGACCACGACGTGTGCGGCAAGGTGATCGTGGCCACCCGAGACCTCGACCTTTCCCGGCTCGATGTACTGGAACAGCGGGCCGAAGCAAATGGCGTGGAAGCGCGACGGATCGGCGCCGAGGAGCTTTCCGAACTCGAACCCAATGCGGCCGGAATTGCCGCATTGCACGTGCCGGCGGCCGGAATCACCGACTACGGCAACGTCTGTGTTGTGCTGCAAACCCAGATCGGCGAGATGGGGGGTACGGTCCGCACCGGCACCGAGGTCACCTCTATCAGCGAGGACTCCACGGTGCGGGTAACGACCACGACCGGAGACATCGAGGCCACCCTCGTCGTGACCTGTGGAGGCCTACACAGCGACCGTCTGGCCCGCCATACAGCTCCCGACACCACCGAGCGGATCATGCCGTTCCGGGGTGAGTACTACGAGCTGGCCGAACCGCGCCGCCACCTGGTGAACAACCTGATCTACCCGGTCCCCGACCCCGACTTCCCGTTTCTCGGCGTGCACCTCACCCGGATGATCGACGGGTCGATTCACGCCGGCCCCAACGCCGTGCTCGCTCTGGCTCGCGAGGGGTACAGGTGGACCGATGTCAACCTGGGCGACCTGGCCGAAGTGCTCCGCAACCCCGGCTGGTGGCGCCTGGCCCGCACCTACTGGAGGACCGGCCTCGGGGAGTACTACCGATCGGTGTCGAAGCGGGCCTTCGTGAAGGCCCTGCAACGACTGGTTCCCGCCGTGCAGGTCGAAGATCTCGTGCCGTCCCCGGCCGGAGTACGGGCCCAAGCGGTGAGCCGGGAAGGGTCATTGCTCGACGATTTCGTGTGGTCCGAGACCGAACGGGTGGTGAACGTGCTCAACGCACCATCACCGGCCGCCACCGCATCGTTGGCGATCGGCGACGCCATCGTGGCCCGGTTGCTCACCCACCCGGTGTGAGCGACTCCTCGTAGCCGGCCACCGAACGGAAGGCCTTCACCCAGCCGGCCGGGTCGAGGCCCAACGACCGGTACCGCTGCTCGGACACATCGAGCGAGTCGAACCCGCACACCCCAGAGAAGAGGGCGCCTTTGGGTGCGGTGACCCGGTCTCCGGTGATGCCGAGCTCGACCATGGCGTGATCGAAGGTGGATTTGGCTTCGGCGGTTCGCCCCTGACGGAAATAAAGCCCGGCCAACGCAATCCTGGCTCGGAACACGTCGAGATAGGTTCCTTCGCCGGCCAGGGCCCGGTCGATGTGCTCGATCGCACCGTCGAAGTCGCCCGTCGCCACGTGAATGAGGGCGCTCACCGCGCTTCGAGCAACCCTGGTCGACGGCACCTTGGTGTCGGCCAGGGTGATCTCGCTGAGCGCATCGCCCACCCGCCCCTGCTGAAGAAACCCGAGAGCGACCGACGCCACGATCTCGCTTTCGCCCACCGCGTCGGGCCGGGAGTGCACCGTCTCGTATCGGCCGGCCCACTGCATCACACCCGACGGATCCCCGATCCGCGCGGCGGCGGCACAGTTGGCGGCGGCCGCCAGCCGACGGGCGTCGGCATCCCCTTGGTGCTCGGCGAGCGCATAGGCCTGCTCCAGCGAGAGGAGACCGTCTTCGACATCGGCGAGCGAAATGTGAGCCCGGCCCTGAACCGCTCTGGCCTGGACGGCGAGATTGACGTCGTCGGCTCGAGCTGCAGCCGTCAGCGCATGCTGGGCGGCGGCCAGGGCCCGCTGAGGGCGACCGGCCCACAGATGGATCGACGCGTTGAGAATCTGGATGATGCCCTCGGCCCACGGGTCACCCCGCCGCATGGTCTCGGGCAACACCTCGGCGACCACAGCCTCGGCCTCGCGCAGACGACCGGTGTGGAACAGAACCCAACCCATCACGCCCCGGGTCCAGGTGAGCCCGCCGAGGTCGTCGAGGCTGGTGAAGAGCTCATTGGCCTGGTCGGCGAACTCGGCCGCTTCATCAACCCGCCCGGTGCGGAACGCCTGCCACGCGAGGCTCTGGTATGCCCACGCCTCGCTGCGTTCGTCACCGATCGAGGCGGCGATGCGCTGCGAAGCTTCCAACGCACGGCGGGCCAGATCGTGGTCGCTCCGTTCGAGCTCGGCCAGACCGAGAAGGCGCAACGCCAGAGCCTGCTCGACCGGCTCGCCCAGCGCGGCCATGCGGTCGGCGGCCTCACGCAGCATGGCGGCACCGACGGTGTGGTTCCTGCTCCGACGTTCGAGATTGCCTCTCACCAGGAGTGTCTGAGCTTTCAGCAGAGGGTCTGTGGTGGCGTAGCGATCGAGCAGATCGAGGTCTTCGCGTGCGGTCCGCAGGTGACCGACTTCCAGTCGGGCCTGAGCCCGCCCGTACAGCATCCGGGCTCTGGTTTCGTCATCGGAGGCCAGTTCATGACCGGCGGTGAACCACGCATCGGCCGAGGGTGGATCGCTCTCCAACGCCCGGTCGCCGGCCACCTGGACCCACTTCAGTGCCTTGACCAGCACGGTGGCCCGGTCGACACCTGCGACGCTGCCCATCTCGTTTACAAGCTGGGCCGATCGGCGGTAATGATCGGCGATGGCAGCGACGACAGAGTTGCGCATCGCTGCGTCGTCCCGTCGCTCGAGATAGTCGGCGATCTGGTAATGA
>JABDJU010000253.1 GCA_013003325.1 Acidimicrobiales bacterium | reverse complement strand
GCGAGGCAAGAGGCCCCCGGAGGGAATATCAGTACGTTGCTTCGATGGTCCAGCGTTGTTGTTCGGTGACCACCACGTGGGCGGTTTGATCGGCGAGCACGATCTGCATGCGGGCCCGTCGGCGGTGCGATGCGGGGTCCCACCATCGTTCGTCGGCTGGCCATGGGCCGGCCCATCGGTCGATGGCGATTTCGGTATCGCCGACGACCAACCAGTTCGGGGTGCCGATCAGTTCACCTCGAGCGGTCACCACGATCGATTCCCCAGATTCCGCGACCAGATCGACCTCGCCGTGGTCCGATCCGATTTCCGCAGGGGCAGGAGGAGGGATCTGACCGGGCCAGGGCTGAGCGATATGGGATGGATCGGTTCCTTCACGGGGCTCTCCGAGGTCGACCGCAGCAGCCGGAATGAGGGTGATCTGTTCTGCGGGCCCTCGACCACCCCGCCATTCGGGAACCCGAACCGACTCCGCGCCAAGGATCCCTTGGAGGCGAGCAACAGCCCGTGACACATCATCGGCCCGCTCGGCCCGACCACCCCAGAAACCGAGCTGCCGACCGGTGGCGGGAACCACCTCATCGGGTATCAGGCTCAGCCGTGCGATGGCCGAACCAACCCCAGCATCAGGACTACGACCGGCCGAGGTATGACCCATGCGGGCTTGATGGAGCCACCCGTCCATCTGCCATCTGGCCCGCTCGGCCAGCGCCGCCGCAGACAGTGTTCCTTCGTGCCGCCACAGCCGGCTGAACTCGTCGCCGTTCTCGGTTTCGGCTTCGATCGCCACACGAATACAGGCGAGCCCATTGTCGTTGAGCGACCTGTTCAGTTCATCAGCCAGTGCCTTGGCCGCGAAGGCGCAGGTGTCAATCCGTTCGGTTGGCGGATCGAACCACCAGGTGACAGCCATGTCGACAGCCGGTTTGCGCAGACTAGGCGGGTAGTGGTCGATTCCCTGCGCGAGGCGGTGTGCGACACGGCCTTCGGCCCCGAATCGACCGATCACGTCGTCGGGGGTGAGCTCGGCGAACTGTCCCAACGTGCGCAATCCGAGTCGAACCAGCACATCGGCAAGCTCAGGCATCTCGAGCGTGTCGACCCCGAACCCGGACAGAAAGGCTGCACTCTCACCCGGTTCAATGATGATTGGCTCCGACCCGTTATCGAGTTCGCCGATCTGAGCCGCGGTGGCGGCGGAGAGCCTGGCTGCAAACACCCCATCGGCGATCCCAATGAAGAGCTCTCCCCTGCCCTGAAGGACCGGCTCCAAGGTCTCGACCACAAGATCAGCCATCGCCTGGTCGCCGCCGAAGAACTTCGAGGGGCCTCTGGTGGGAAACCCGAGAAGCCCAGGACCAGAGATCTCAACCCGGGATGTGATATCGATCAGAGCGGCTGCGACAGGTTCGAACAGACGTGCTTCTCGGTCGAGATCCTGATCGAGCACGGCCAGATCGGGGCAACGACCCTGAGCATCGCGGCGACGCTGACCGATCGCAACCCCTTCGGCCCGGGCGGCCGGGCTGCACGCCACCACCCGGTTGGCCACAAAGACCGCCGCCGGTTCCGAACCGGGAACCCCCCATGAGACCACCGGCCAGTCGGGGCAGAGCACGCAGGCGAACCTGGTTACATCGGTTCTCGCTGCCGGATGGACAGCGCTCATTGCGAGGCTGCGATCTTCACTGGCAGATGAGAAACCGACGCCAAGTTCTCTGCTGCGGTGAGTGGCCCATCAGGGCCGGGCATCCAGACTGAAACCGATCGCCGCTTGGCCGCTGATCGACGGCCGGATGCTTCGATCGTCAGTCGCCGATACCTCAGATAGCCGTGGCCTTCACCTATCCCCTGCCATTCGTCGGTCGTGCAGACAAGGTCTGAGTCGAGGGCGTTCGGCCAGGTGGTTCCCCCGTCGAGATGTACAAGAACTCCTCGCTGCTCTCGGAGGCGGGCAGCTATGCGGCGAGCATCACGATCACCGATTCGGGTGGGGGGTGCGATCACTACCGCTTGGACCGCTTCGAGCAACGAGGTGATGACCGTGCCCCACTGGCCGGCGGGTGGAGTTTCGACGACCAACACACGGTCCATACGAAGACCGACCTCTGCACCAGCGGCGAGATTCACCAACGGCGCACCGACGACGGCGAGCCAACCCTCCTCGCCCAGGGAAGGGGCCAGGAGCGCAGAGGTGAGAGCCCATGAACCATTTCCCGTGATCCCGACCGACCAGCCCCGCTGAAGGCCTCCCCATGGAAAGAGCGGTTCGAGTACCACAGGCACTTCGAGAAGCTGTTCTTTGCTAAGCGTCGTCGGTCGTACGACCTCGAGCACCTTGGGATCAATCGATGCCAGCCCGGATCTTCGCCCGCTCATTTCTTGATGATACGAACATTTGTTCGTATCATCAACCGGAACAGCACATCATGAACGACCGGTGAAACTCAGCGCCAACGACGGTTCCGCTCCGCCTTCAGATCAGGCAGCAGGGTCAGTACGAAAACCACCCCAACCACCATCGCGCAGGCGAGGGCGACGTAGAACGGGAACAGCGGCGACCGGCCCGACCCGACAGAGTCATCGAAGAGCAGCGGCTGATTCGAGGGGACAGGTTGTGAGTTCGGCGATACGGTCACCGCCGTCTCTCCGATGACCGTGCCCTGGCCCTCGCCAGGACCGCTGGGAACGGTACTGGGGACAGGGGTTACGGGGACCGCCACCGGGTTGGCAGACCATTCCAACGGGTCACCGCCGGCCAAATACTCCGACGCGTCGCTCACGCCATCGCCGTCGGTGTCGGCTTTGAGCGGGTCGGTACGCAATGTGATCTCGACACCATCGGGTAGTCCGTCGCCGTCGGTATCGCCTACCTCGGGGTCGGTGCCGTAGGTGGCAACCTCGACCTCGTCGGACAGGCCATCGTTGTCGCTGTCGAGCTCGTCCGCCTGAGCGACCGCATCGCTGGCGGCGAACACCACGAAGAGGAGCGCAGCAGCGAAGACTCCTAGGGCCCGCCAGCGTCGGCCCGATTCCGAACCGAGCATCGCAGCAACCCAGGACCACCACCGGGGGGCGGACCCCACCGGGTCCGCCCCGCGTGGCGTCAAGGGCTTCGGGGCCAGGAACGAATTGGCCAGTCCTACCAGATACATCGGAGGGGCTCCTCAGCATGCTTGTCCATGTATCTATATACTTCGACGTTTTACACCAAGAAGTTTAGCGCTGATAGGTAAACGGCCTGATTTCCAGAACCGTGGCATCAAGACCTTCGCACGCAACGCCGAGTTTGCCCAGTGCAGCGTCGTCATGAAACACACCGACCACAGCTCCGCCCGAGCCCGCAAAGGTTGCCGCCAGACCTACCTCGCTGACCGCGGCGACCAGCTCGAGCTGTTCGTCGGCGATCGGCGCCAACGCGTTGCGCAGCTCCATGTTCCGGCGCAGGAGCGGCCCGAGGCCCTCACCACCCCAGGCCAGCGCTGCTTTGCCCCGGACGACAAGACCAGCCAACTCGTGGAGCCCAGCGAGGGTGGGGGGATGGCCGGCAGTATGGCGTTCTCGCAAGACGCGGTGATAATCGGCGCTGGGTTGGGCGGCTCGGTCGGCGTGAACCAGAAACAGCCGCGGTAGCAGTGCGGGGTCGAGCTGCTCGTACCGGCCGTAGGCCAGTCCGGTTCGAGCATCGGTTGTCATCGTCGAGAAGTCCATCGAGACCAACCCGCCGAAGGTCTGAACGACCCGGTCTTGAAGGCCGGCCACG
>JABDJU010000228.1 GCA_013003325.1 Acidimicrobiales bacterium | reverse complement strand
CCTGCGGCCCTTTGCGTCCGTGTTCTCGCTCGCTGGTGCTCGTTTCACGGACCCTTTCGCTCGCCTTCGGGCCTTCTTGTCGGTGTTCTCGCTCGCTGGTGCTCGCTTCACGGACTCGGGCCTCCGGGTCGGCGCTATCGGCTTCGGTATTCGGCGGAGTCGCTGAAGTAGAGGAGAATCTCGGCTCGCGTGAGCCCATCGTCCATCAGGTCCGTCCAGTACTTGTAGCCCGCTTCGTCGGGTGAGCGTTCCAGCACGTTGCGATAGATCTGGTCGACATACTCACGATTGTCGAGTTCGCCGTAGCGGAAACGAAACTCGTCGCTCACCGTGAACACATAGGCGATGTCGATCAGCCCAGCGTCGACAGACAACCAGTACTGGAGTCCGATGGGGTCCGGAGCCCGAAGGAACGCTGCGGAATAGAGGCGTTCCACCGTGTCTCGATACTCAGGTGTTGGCTCGGGGCTTGGCTCCGGGGCCGGTAGGGCGCTGGAACCCTGGAGTTCGTCGTCCCAGGGCCAATTCGGGGCGTCGCTCGAACCGGACTCGATGGCGCCGGCGTCGGGTCCAGACCCCGCCGACCGACGGTTGCCAGCGAAATCGACCGACAGCGCGCTGATGTAGGCCGCCGACCCGTGGTCGATGGCTGGGCTCGCCTGCGAGGGGGCATAGCGGGCTGCCGCGCTAGAGCCAGGATCCTCCGTGGGCTGAGCCATCACCGTCGTGCCGTCGGCCAGATGGAGATCGGAGGGCGACTTGTTTGGATCCCGCGTGCCCACGGTGAGGTTGTGAGCAAAGCTGACCGGGCTGGTTATGCCGGCGGTGAGCGGCAACACGTTGGGTCGGGACACGATGAGGTTGTTGGCGAAGCTCACCCGCGTCGAGTCGTAGGCCATCACCTCGGACCCGATCGCTGCGACATCGGGGGTCCGCATGTTTTTGTAGAAGGTGTTGTTGACCACGTCGACGTCGGCGCTCTTGTACACCTGGGTTCCCCGGCCACCGTTGTTCACACAGATGTTCGAGCCGAACAGCGTCTTGCCGGTGTAGCCCGACTCGAGGGTGACGTCGACCACGAAGCAGTTGCCGTCGGTGATGCGGGTACCGCCTCCGAACTGGTCGGTCTTGACCTTCACCTCATTGGTGTAGATCAGGTTTCCAACGACGTAGTTGGCGTAGGGGCCGGAGTGGCCGGTGCCATCGTCCACAAGGCCGAGCAGTGAGATTCCTGAGTGCTGATCGGTGTTCCAGTTGGCGTTGTTGTGCACAACGTTGTGGTAGAACTCCAGGTGATCGCCGCTCTGATAGGTGATGAGTCCACCGGCTCCGAAGTGATGGATTTCGTTTTGCACCAGGCGGAGGTGATGCGACGACCCGGTGATCAGAACCCCGATTCCGAACGGGCTGTTCCCCGAGCCGGAGTCGCCCTTGAGTTCGAGACCCCACATCTCCACGTAGCTGCTGTCGTGGAAGTGAGCGCCCCGACCTTCGCCGGCATCAATCACCGGCGTGGCGCCGGGATAGGCGGCGATGCGGGCGTAGTTGTTCGGCGCACCGGTGACGGTCATGCTGAACCCGTCGTATGTGCCCTCCAATACCCAGAGGGTGTCGCCGGGGCCCAACAAGCCGGCGCCGTGCTGCAGGGTGGCAACGGGGTTGTCGATCGAGCGTCCGCTGTTGTCGTCGTTGCCTCCGGGTCCGACAAAGTAGTCGGTTCCGGTCGCTGCCGAGACGCTTGGACTAGCTGCGACAAGTATGCTGATGATCAGTGCGAGCGCACCGAATAGACGCAATGGGTGACGAATCATTATGTGATGGGCCCCTGGTTTAGATGTAGTGCCGTGGTTTCTCCGCGAGTGCGAACCTAGCCGTTCAGGGTGTGCCGGTCCGACCTCGCGACCGCCTCTTTTTTGGGTGAATTCACCCGGACGGCCCAAATGGTCACCGACGGCGTTCGGAGGTCTGCAGAGCGAGGGAATTCGACGCTCAAGGAGCGTTGATCGGAAGCAGATTGCGGGCCAAATCGGCCTCTTGGGCACCGCCGTCGGGATAGAGGGCGTCGAGCACCCTGGTGTCCCCGGCGGCGGAATCGCCACCACCGATCTTCCACTGAGATGCTTCCGGTTCGACATCGCGAACCCGGCGCGCCCCTGCGGTCGGGAAGCTCTCCTGTGACATGACGGCGACCGCAATCCCGGCGGTCGACAGATCGAGCCCGGTGGGCAGCGCAGTCTTTGGAACCCGCACGGTCACAAGGCCCCGTTCGGCCAGAACTGAGACCACCAAGCCAGCGTCATTCTCTGCATAAGACCCGTCCGCGTTCGGGATTGCGACGGCTCGGTCCCAGCCTTCGATCGCCAGCGCCGCTTCCCACCCGACCCCACCGCTCAGTTCAGCGTTGCGGCCATCGAGCAGCTCGGCACGGCCGGTCCCGTCGGCACCGTCGTAGTCGAGATATACATCGATGCTCTGAATGCTGAGGCCGACCGGCGAACTCCATGGATTGAGCACGGGTGCGTCGAACAGAAAGGAGAAGACGTAGTCGGCATCTGATCCTTCGCCGCTCTCACCAGCCAGCACCTCGAGCAGGTCGTAGCTCCCCAGCTCAAAGACCGGATCGGTCGGGTAGCTGTAACTGCCGGGACCGTAGTCATCGTTCTTCGGATCGGCGATTTCGCGGACGGGTTCGAAACCGGCGATGTCGGGAATCGAGGATTCGGCGGGGCCAGCCGAAGGGCTCAGCGACGATCCGGTCTGGATCCGGACCTGGAGCCGATCACCGGCGGTCAACGACCCGAGCAGCGACGTTGGGATGGCCATTTCGAGGCCGGCGGCGCTCAGGGCTGACGGCACAGATTCACAGACTCGCGGATAGGTGTCGACTACCGATTCCGGGGCCAGTGTGCTGGAGATGCAGGCTCCGTCGTCTTCGGACCATCTGATCAGGTGGCTGGCGTCGAACCCGAGTACAAACCGATCGTCGATGGTGGTGCCCCGACGGCTGGTACCTCGGGGCGTGCCGAGGTAGACATCCATCCCGTCGTCATAGCCGCCCTCGAAGAGCAGTCCGAGCGTGTCGTCGTC
Source organism: Acidimicrobiales bacterium (assembly GCA_013003325.1). GTDB lineage: Bacteria > Actinomycetota > Acidimicrobiia > Acidimicrobiales > SZUA-35 > JABDIY01. Next base: position 11,147 of record JABDJU010000228.1, on the reverse strand, counting down.
GACAGCGACGGCGAGTGTGGAGATCACATCGTTGTCGGCGGTGAAGTCGAAGGTGGTGGCGTCTTCGAAGTCAGCCGGATTGCCGTCGATCACCACCGACACCGGCTCGCCGGTCGAGCTGACGGGAACGACACGAGGGTCGGGGATGATCGGAACGCCCGTCCACCTGGGCCGGTCCTCGCCGAGGGTGTCGTAGACCTGTCCGAGCAACTCTCGGTATGCGTCGTCGAAGTAACGGTCGTCACCGCTGTCCTGATCGGCGCCGTACCACCAGAACCAGTCGGACCCTTCGGCGGCCAGCATCACGTCTGTGGCAGCGGCGACCTGGTCGGGGGTCGACGTACCGCGCTGTTCGGCGGTGCGCAGGTCCAGACGGGTCAGGCGGAGCAGTTCCCAGGCCCGTGCCTCTTCCTGCTCGCCGATCCACGTGGCGAAGTTGGGCGAAAACCATGCGGCGGGGAACACCTCGTCGAGTTGACCGGCATCGTCGGGATGAGCGTCGAGATAAGCCGACGGCGTGGTGGTGGTGAGCCATTCGGTCGTCGTGAACCGGTCGTACATCGCCCGGAGGAAATCTCGACCGTCGTTGGGGTAGTGCTCCCATGCGTTCTCGCCATCGATCACGAGGGTGACGAGAGGCGTCCGGTCCGAATCGGAGTCGACACCCTGGCGGGCGAGTTGGGACCGAATGTCGTCGAGCCTGGTCATGAGATCGTCGGCCGCCGCCTCGGCGTCCATACCCGAGTACTCGAAGCCGATCAGGTCGGAGAGCCGGAGATCGCGGAAGAACAGCGCCACCTCGCCCTCTCGGGTCTCTACCTGGTACGGCCGATAGAGGGTGTCGGCGTCGATCACGGTGTCGCGTGCGTCTCGGGCGAACCCTCCGTTGTCGAGCGACTGGGCCAGGACGTCTTCGCCGGTCGCTACCCAGGCGACACCGTTCTCAGCGAAGATCGGCATGATTGCTTGGGCAACAGCTCCCTCGCCGGGCCACATTCCGTTGGGAGTCCGTCCCAGCAGCTCGGTGGCCCGTTCCAGCCCGCGCTCGACATGCAGCTGGGCGTCGCCGTATTCGCGGAACGTTTCCCGGGGCAGAATGGCGCCGGGATCGCCTTCCAGTGCGAGGTCGGTGTCGGCGATGAGGGGCAGGATCGGGTGGGCCAAGGGTGTGGTGATCACCTCGATTTGGTCGTTGCTCCAGAGCTGGGCATGGGTTGGAATCACATCTGAAACGAGTCGGTCTATGGCATCGAGCACCAGGTTTGTGTCGTCGTCGGTGAATCCGCCGTCGTCGGCCCTGAGCTGTCGCAAGTCGGGGTCGGCGTCGACAATCTCAGGGTCGATCCAGCCGAGATGGAAAAGGGTTCGAAGATCGCGAAGATCCTGGTCGGTGAATCCTCCCCCGGTGTCTCGTCGAGCCCGAAGGTCCTTGAAACGACCGGACCGGTCGATGATGCGGCTGTTGATGTCGAAGAACCGATCGACCATGAAACGGCGCTGCTCGGGCGTCAGGTCCTCGATCGGGGTCCTGGCGATCGCCTCGTAGATGTCGTCGGTGCCTCCCGCGAGGGCGACGAGCTGGTCGAGCAGGACCGGGGTGAGATTGAAGGTGAGTCTGAGGTCGGGGAACTCTTCGACCAACGCAGCCATGTCTAGGTAGTCCTTGGAGGCGTGCAGGCGCACCCACGGACGGCTCACCGTGCCATCGATGATCGGATACAACGGCTGGTGCTGATGCCAGATCAGGGCCAGTTCGAGGTCGGGCTTCTCATCCTCAGGGATGACCCGTTGGCCTTCCGCATCGATCTGGTCGACCGGTTCATCGCCGCCCGCCGCCGTGGGAGGTGGTGAGGTGGGACGCGTCGTGCGGTCCTCAGTTCCTGTGCAGGCCGCCCCAACCAACCCGACAGCGACAAGAAGTGAAAGACCTCGACGAATCATGAATCGACAAGTCTACGCACGACGACCGTCAGGGGTTGGGCGGCACCCTCGGCTGTGAGGCTGCGGAGGGACAGAGCTGCTTTCAGGGTGGGGTGCCGTTGATCGAGCGAAGCGAGTTTGGAGCGACCCGGAGCGAAGCGGAGGCGAGCGGTATCGGCTGTGAGGCTGCGGAGGGACGGAGCTGCTTTCAGGGTGTGGTGCCGTTGATCGAGCGAAGCGAGTTTGGAGCGACCCGGAGCGAAGCGGAGGCGAGCGGAATCAGAAGAACTGTGCCCGGGGTGGGATTCGAACCCACACGCCCTTCCGGGCCGAGGTGTTTAAGACCTCTGCGTCTGCCATTCCGCCACCCGGGCCGGGATGGTCCCTGCCAAGGATACGACTCTGCTACTACTTCATGGGTGGGTTTGCGGCGTGTGTTGGTGGTTCAGGGTCTGGCGGTGGTCCTGGTAGGGGGGTGTACCTCGGAGGCTGCGCCCCCTCCGGCTGTCACACGGGGAGGTTACGATGCCGCGGTGGTCAGCGCGACCACTTCTGAGAACACCGTTCCGCCCGAAACCCTGCCCGAGGTCACAGCGCCCCCGGGCTTTACGCTGGTCTGGCGCGACGAGTTCACCGGCGATGAGCTCGACGACACGAAATGGAACATCGAGCACAGCACCTTCGGCGACGGCGGGAACACGCTCCACTGCTATGTGCCGGAGGCGGTCAGCGTCGAAGGGGGAGTTCTGGTTCTAACCGGAACCGACCGTCAGGAAACGTGTCCCAACGGATCCACGAGAGCGTTCACCTCGGGCATGGTGCACAGCCGTGGCCTGGCCGCCTTCCGCACGGGCTGGTTCGAGATGAGGGCACGGGTTCCCGAAGGCCGGGGCCTGTGGCCGGCGATCTGGATGTCGCCCGACAACGGCGTATACGGCCCGTGGCCAGCCAGCGGCGAGATCGACCTCATGGAGCTTCGGGGCGACCGAACCCACACCGCACGGGTCAACATGCACTACCTCGATAGCACCGGTCGTCGCGCCCAGTCGCCTCACGATGTTCGAGCGGCGGCGGGATCTGGTTTCAGCGACCGGTTCCACACCTTCGCCCTCCGCTGGGAGCGGGGCCGCATGGTGTTCATGGTCGATGGCCTCGAGGTGCATCGGGTCGAGAACTGGTCGAGTTCGGTCGGCCTCGATGATGCCCCGTTCGATCGGGAGTTCTTCTTCAGGCTCAATCTCGCAATCGGGGGGAACTATCCGGGGTCTCCGGACGACTCGACGCCGTGGCCGGCCCGCTTCGAGATCGACTATGTCCGGGTGTTCGAGCCGCTCTAGCTGGCGAGTGCGTCCGAGGGCGGTGCGTCACCGCCCATAGAGCGCACCCACACTGTTCGCTGAGCGAACGGAATCTCTATACCAGCGGCATCGAGTGCTTCTTTGATGCGTTTCCTCGCGATCCGACCCATGCTCCACTGCTCGGCGGGCTCGCATTTCACGACGGCGCGAATGACGACCGACGACTCACCCAACTGGTCGACGCCCAGGACTTCGGGTTCGGCGATGACCGTGGCGTTCGGGTCTGCCTCCATCCAGATCTCGTCGAGAGTTGCTTTGATCACGCTGATGGCGTAGTCCAGGTCGGTGTCGTAAGAGACCTCTACGTCGATAACCGCATTCGACCAGAGCTGGCTGGTGTTTCCGACCCTCTGTATCTCGCCGTTGGGGACGATCCAGAGAGTGCCGGCCTGGTCCCTCAGTCGGGTCGTCCGAAGCGAAACCTCTTCCACTTTGCCGGTGGCGAGTCCGGTATTGACGATGTCACCCACCCCGTATTGGTCTTCGAGGATGATGAAGATGCCGGCTAGGAAGTCCTTCACCATGCTCTGGGCGCCGAAGCCGATCGCAAGACCGGCGATACCGGCGCTGGCGATCAGTGGGGCGAGGTTGAGGTCGAGTTCGGAGAGAACCAACAAGCCGGCCACCAGCACGATGCCCAGCGTGGATGCGCTGTTGAGCACCGCACCGATGGTGATTGCTCGCTGCCGGCTGCGTGCTTCCAGAGTGTGTTCCCGCAGTGCCCGGCGGCCCGCCACCGAGCTGGTGTCCTCGGGAAGGGGCGTGACGTCGATCTCAGTGTTCTCGGCGATTCGGGCGACGAACCGATCGATCGCCCTCTGCAGGAGCCACCGGATCACCCATGCGACCAAGATGATCAGGAGGATTCTGAGCGGTCGTTCGACGAACCAGCTCGCGATCCGTGCCGCGTTGTACGAACCGGTTTGGTTGTAGACGAATTCGCAGAAGAGGCCGGGTCGCGACCCGCAGGCGCTGGTGAGTTCTTGGATCTCCTCGGGCATGCCACGAACCTACGCGGTGGGCGGCAGCGGTTGTTGGACTTGGCCTCAGGCTCTCGGGAGCAGTGAGATCTGCCGCGACTGAGCGACCAAGGCTCCGCCGCTGTCCCAGATCAGGCCGTCCTCTTCAACGAACCCGCCGGTGACGAAGCGGGACGAGAAGTGACATTTCAGCCAACCAGGAGCCGGTCGGTGCCGTACGTGCACGGTGAGTTCGATGGTTGGGACCCACGCAACCCCGAAGTCGGCGTTGAAGATCGTGGGTGGAAACACGTCGGCGGCCAGGAGGAGCCCTATGGTGTCCCAGCTGTCGGTCTCGGCGAGCTTGACCCAACCGCGGATCAGCGGGGTACCGCTCGGCCCGTTGTAGAAGTCGTCGTCGGGGTGAAGCCGCAAGTCGACCTGGCCCATGATCGGCGGGGGAAAGGTGTCGGTGGGGAGTATTCGATCGCAATCTTCGGGCCGGGGGAAGGCCGGTTCTTGTTCGAGAAGGAACTGCGGCTCGTCGGAGCTGCCGGCGTGATCGGTGAACGAACCGAGCAGTGCGAGCACGGGCTGGTCGCCGCTCATCGTGCCCCTCGCCGTCGTGAACCGGCGGCCCGCCTTGATCACGTCGATCTCGGTTTGGACCGGACCGGCAACGCCAGGCCGGAGAAAGTGGGCGGTCAACGTGGCGACGTCGGGCCGATCGGCGGCGGCCGCCATCGCCCGTCCACCGAGGGCCAACAGATAGCCCCCGTTCGCATTGCCGCCGATATCCCAACCCGGTTGGATCGTCGACTTCCACGTTCGGTCAGAGGCCTGCTCGGTGGCGGTGGCTTCGTAGAATCCCATCGGCAGATCCTACGGTTCGGGCGGTCGCGTTGGGCCCGGGTCTGGTGACCTTTGACCCTGACCGGCGGCCGACGGCGGGGTGACCATGAAGCGATGAGTTCGCTCGCCCCGACCCTCACCTTCGTCGGCGGCGCTGGCACGGTCACGGGTTCGAAGACCCTGCTCGAGACATCGGCGGGCCGCGTCCTCATCGATTGTGGGCTGTTCCAGGGCCGCAAGAAGCTGCGCCAGCAGAACTGGGAGCCGCTGCCGGTCGACCCTGCCAGCATCGACGCCGTGGTGCTGACCCACGCCCATATCGACCACTGCGGCTATCTTCCACGGCTGGTGACACAAGGTTTCTCCGGCCCGGTCTTCTGCACCGAAGGCACCCGGAAGTTGGCTGAGATCGTGCTTCCCGATTCCGGGCACCTCCAGGAAGAGGAGGCCGAGTTCGCCAATCGGAAGGGATATTCCAAACACAAGCCGGCCCTGCCCTTGTACACCGAGGACGATGCTCGAGCCAGCCTTCGACTTCTCGAACCGGTTCCCTTCGATTACGCCGAGACCCTTCTGCCCGGCGTCGAAGCAACCTGGCAGCATGCCGGCCACATTCTGGGAGCTGCGTCGGTGAGCATTCACCTCGCCGAACAGGATCGGCGTGTGGTGTTCAGCGGCGACCTCGGCCGATCGACCCATCCGCTGCTGCAGCCGCCAGCTCCGATCGGACCGGCCGACGTGCTGGTGACCGAATCGACCTACGGCGACGAACGACATCCGGAGAACGATCCGCGAGCGGCGATCGCCGAGGTGATCAACGAAACCGCCGGCCAAGGAGGGGTGGTCCTCATCCCCGCCTTTGCCGTCGACCGGACCGAGATCGTGCTGTGGTACCTCGATCAGTTGGTCGCAGATGGTTCGGTCCCCGATATCGGCGTCTACGTCGACAGCCCGATGGCCAGCCGGGCTCTCAGCGTGTACCGAACCGAGGCCAGGAAAGGCTCTCCCGAGTTCCGGCCCGAGTACCGCGGTCATGAGTTGTTCGGCTCGATCACCATCACCGAGACGCGAACGGTGGACGCATCCAAGGAACTCAACCAGCGGAGAGGGCCGATGGTGATCGTGTCGGCGTCGGGCATGGCGACCGGCGGCCGGATCATCCACCATCTGGCCAATCGGATCGGCGACGACCGAAACGCAGTCCTGTTGGTCGGCTTCCAGGCTCCGGGGACACGGGGCGATTCACTGCGATCGGGGGCCAAGCAGATCAAAATGTTCGGCCACTACCACCCGGTTCGGGCCAAGGTGTCATCGATCGCGCTGTCGGCGCACGCCGATCAAGACGATCTGCTCGACTGGGTCGGTTCGTGCACACCGGCCCCAGAGATCGTGTTCGTGAACCACGGAGAACCCGAGGGGTCGAATGCGTTGGTGGCTGCGCTCGGCTCCAGGCTCGGTGTAACCGCCGTCGCCCCCCGGGCCGGCGAGCGGGTTCGACTCGATCCTCGATCCCGATCGGATTTCGACTACTGAGCCGACATCGCGCTCTATCGGCTTGCGCCGTGAAACACTGTGTCGATGCACGAGGGTGAGGTGTAGCGCATGGCCGGAGGTTTGGTCGGGCTGCTCGACGATGTTGCTGCGCTGGCGAAGCTGGCTGCGGCGTCGATCGACGACGTCGGCGCTGCGGCGGGCAAGGCAAGTGCCAAGGCGGCGGGAGTGGTAGTCGACGACACCGCGGTCACGCCGTCGTATGTGCACGGACTCGCCGCCGATCGTGAGCTGCCGATCATCAAACGGATCGCCATCGGGTCACTCCGCAACAAACTCCTGTTCATTCTCCCGGTCGCACTGGTGCTCAGCTCGGTGGCGCCGCTGCTGGTCGAGGTCATCCTCATGTTCGGTGGCACCTATTTGTGTTACGAAGGCGCCCACAAGATCATCCACAAGATCAGGGGCGACGATCACGACCACGATGTGCCGGTGGCAATGGTCGGGCCCGAGGCCGAGGAGAAGACCGTCGCCGGAGCCATACGGACCGACTTCATTCTCTCGGCAGAGATCATGGTGATCTCGTTGAAAGAAGTGATCGACGAGGGCTTCATCTCCCGGTCGGTGATCATGGTGGTCGTCGCCTTGCTCATCACCGTCGTCGTCTACGGGGTGGTGGCGTTGATCGTGAAGATGGACGACGTCGGGCTGTCGCTGGCCGAACGGGACTCCGAAGGGTCCCGCCAGATCGGACGGCTGCTGGTCAACGGCATGCCGGTACTGCTCAAGTGGCTCACGATCATCGGCACGGCGGCAATGCTGTGGGTGGGCGGCCACATCCTTGTTGTCGGCGCTCACGAGCTCGGATGGGACCTGCCCTACGACCTCGTTCACGACCTCGAGGATGCGGTGCACGACGTCGGTGGGATCGGCGGTGTGCTCGGTTGGCTCGTGAACACTGCTGCGTCAGCGGTGGTGGGCCTCGTCTGGGGGATCATCGCCGTCAACGTGGTGGAGCGGCTCCCGATCGGTAAAAACGAAGGGTCGACGGTCGGGGCTCACTGAGTCACTCAACGGGCCAAATCACGGTGTCGGGATGGAACTGGCTCCAGGCGAACCAGAACGCTTGATGGCCGCCTAGGTCGTGGCCGTCTACGTCGATGGCCCGTAGTCCACTACCGGAACGAACCAGGCGTACTCCGTCGTACTCGACGCTGTCTCCGTTCTGAAGTGTGGCGATGGCGAGGGCGACGTGGAAGGCGATTGGATTCCCGGACTTCGGGGACACAACTCCCAGCACCGGCTCTGACACCGGAAGCCGAGGGTCGACATCGCCGATGGGAAAGATCGGGCCGTTGTCGTCTCGGCCTCGTAACGGGTCGAACCCGTTCGGGTTGTCGAAGTCGAGTCCTTCGCCGAGGATTGTGGTGCTGGGGTGCTCGGCCTTCCACGCCCCCCACGTTGTGGTCACGACCGAAACCTGAGGCAGTTTGACCCCGGCCTCCAACATCGGACCGGTAACTGCCCGACCCAGAAAGGTGTCGAACACGCTCTTGGTGTTGAGGTCGTACATGACCTTGTTCGATCGGCTGAGCAGGCCGCTGGTTCGCAGGATCGGGCGGTCGAATCCGTCGACCTCGTCGGTGAGGAACACCTGGGCCGATCCGCACAGGGTGCAGTAGGGCATGGCAACGTCGCGTCCGCCGACGGTGTCGTTTACCATCTCGCGGATTTCCATGATGTGTTTGGGGTAGGCCCGTGCCTCGCCGTTGATCTCCACTCCGAACACGATCCGGTCGTCGGGATACCACGACCCGCCGGCGGCGTCGGTGGTGGGCGGATCGTCGGCGGCCGGGATACAACTCACCTCACACCGGTGCGGATCACCGAACGGGCGATCGTCGATCAGCACGCCGCCCCAGCTCACGTGGCGCCAGTCGACCTCACCGTCGCTGTCGAATAGCGGCTCCCACCGGGGGTCGACCAGCGTGAACAGGGACTTCTTCGCCTCGAGGTAGTCCGGCGGGGCTGGAATGTCCCACGCGATGAGGTGATCGGTGAACAGTTGCCAGTCGTCCTGGGGTTGCAGGTCGAGTTGGGTGACCATCAGCGCATTGCTCAGAACCCGCGGGCGGGTGTCTTCGCCGATGACGAACCTCAGAAGATCGCTGAACAGCCAGGCAACCCTCACATCGCCGGATCGGCCCAACACATCCAGGGCCTGGCGATCCTCGACGTCGAAGATTCGGTCCTCCAGGCTAGGGCCGAAGATCTGCTGGATTGCCGACACCACCTCGGCGTCCATGGGGCCCGAGGGGACCGCTGGCGGTTCCCCGAAGTTGGCCGGCGAACCGGGTTCGGGGTTGCTCAACGCCACCGTGGAGCGTGGTGCTGTCGTATCGACCGCCGAACGCGATGACGCTGAGGAACAGGCACCGGCGACCATCGCCGCTGTGATCGCGAGCACAGTGAAGCGGGCCGTCGCGCGGTCTCTCATGGAACGCTCAAACCGAGCCGAGGGTGTGACCATTCCCCCCACCGGTTGTTCACGGCTGAAAGGCCGGCTCGGGAATACCGTGCTGAGCGCGAGCGCGACGCCGGTTTGGCCCGTACTCTCTTGCGATGGCCGAGCACGTCTTCCACAGCCCGCTCCCCGAGGTCGAGATTCCCGAAGTCCCGCTCACCGAGTTCGTTCTCGGCGACGCGACGGCGAATGGTCGGATCGCCATGATCGACGGTCCGTCGGGTAAGAAGTGGACCTTCGCCGAGCTCAATGATGCGATTCGCCGGCTGGCCGGCGGCCTGCAGGAGTCGGGCGTGAAGCCGGGGGTCGTGGTCGGTCTCATGGCGCCGAACATGCCCGAGTACACCATCGTCTTTCACGCCGTTGCGGTAGCTGGCGGAACCGTGACGACGATCAACCCCGTGTACGGCGCCGAGGAGGTGCGGTTCCAGCTCAACGACGCCGACGCGGCGATGCTCATCGCCGCCGCCCCCTTTGCCGAGACGGCGGTGGCTGCCGTCGAAGGCTCCCCGGTAACCGATTTGATCACGATCGGTCCGGTGCGTGGTCTTCGTTCGATCGACGACATGATGGGCGATCCCATCGAACAGGTCGAGATCGACACGTCCGAACACATCGTCGTTCTGCCGTATTCGTCGGGAACCACCGGGTTGCCCAAGGGTGTCATGCTCTCGCACCGCAACTGTGTGGCCAATCTGGCCCAGAGCAACGCCATGCTCGAGTACGAGCCTGGAGAGGTCGCTCTCGCCGTGTTGCCGTTCTTCCACATTTACGGCATGCAGGTCCTCATGAACGGACTGCTGGCCGAGGGGGTCACGGTGGTGACAATGCCTCGCTTCGACATGGAGCAGGCGCTGTCGCTGATTGAAGAACACGGTGTCACCCAGTTTTATGCGGTGCCGCCGATCGTGCTGGGCTTGGCCAAGAGTCCTCTGGTGGATCAGTACGACGTGTCGTCGCTGCGCAAGATCTTCTCCGGCGCCGCCCCGCTCGGCGCCGAGCTGGCCGATGAGGCTGCGGCCCGAGTGGGATGTGTGGTCGTGCAGGGGTACGGCATGACAGAGCTCAGCCCGATCAGCCACGCCACCGTCGGATCCGATGTGAAACCGGGCTCGAACGGTGTCACTGCCCCCAACACGATGTGCCGGATCGTGAGCCCCGATGGTGTCGACCAGGCGGCCGACGAGGTCGGCGAACTTTGGGTGAAGGGCCCCCAGGTGATGAAGGGGTACCTCAACAACCCCGAAGCCACCGCCGCCACCATCGACCAGGACGGTTGGCTACACACCGGCGACGTCGCCCGCATCGATGACGACGGACATATGTACATCGTCGATCGGGTCAAGGAGCTCATCAAGTACAAGGGATTCCAGGTGCCGCCGGCCGAGCTGGAGGCGCTCATTGTCACCCACCCGGCGGTTGCCGACGTCGCCGTGATCGGCGTGCCCGATGTCGAAGCGGGCGAGCTTCCGAAAGCGTTCGTGGTACTCAAGCCCGACACCGAGGCCACGGCCGAAGACATCATGTCGTTCGTGGGCGAGCATGTGGCGAGCTACAAGCAGATCCGCATCGTCGAGTTCACCGACGCCATTCCCAAGTCGGCGAGCGGCAAGATCCTGCGTCGCCAACTGCGCTAGCCGCAGGGGTAGAACCGCCGGTGCCGAGCGTCCGAATCGTCGGGGCCGGCGTCGCCGGCTGCGCAGCGGCAGCGACCGCTCTCGAGCTCGGCTACCAGGTGACGGTCTACGAAGCTGGGCCTGGGCATCCTCTGCCGCCCGCGCTGCGCTCACCCGACCTGAACCGTGCCCGCTCAGCTCATCGGTGGTGGTGGCCCCACAGCTACCTCGCCGGCCGGGGACTCGGTGGCTCATCGGCGGTGAACGGCATGGTGCTCCAGATGCCGCTCGAACCTTCGCCGGAGGCCACCTGGGCCTGGATGGCCCTCGACCCGGCGCATGCCGAACCCGGCCCACTTGCCGTCCGTTTGGGCGAGGCGAGCACGACGGCCCGGTTTGAGCCGACGTGGCTGGCGCTGGCCAGCGG
>JABDJU010000215.1 GCA_013003325.1 Acidimicrobiales bacterium | reverse complement strand
GCTGCGGGACGACGCCCCGCCGCTGGCCCGGGTGGATCGCATCGATCGCACCGACCTCGCCGCCGGCCGGTGCCTGGCACCTGGGTTCTCGATCGTCGGCTCACGTCGGTCGAAGGGGGCGCGGACGTTGGTGCCCCCTGATACTGCTGTGTGCGACGACTGTCTGGCTGAGCTCTACGACCCCGGTGACAGGCGCTTCGGGCACCCCTTCATCACCTGCACCAACTGCGGACCCCGGTTCACGATCATCACCGACCTGCCCTACGACCGACCGAACACGACGATGGCGTCGTTTGCGATGTGTCCGGCGTGCGAGGCCGAATATCGGGATCCGACCAGCCGGCGGTATCACGCCCAACCGATCGCCTGCCACGAATGCGGGCCTACCTTGGCATTTGTCGATTCCGCTGGGCGCGTACAGAACGGCGATCCGATCGATCGAGCCGCAGAGGCGTTGCGCTGCGGCTCGGTGGTGGCCATCAAGGGGCTGGGAGGTTTCCACCTCGCGTGCGACGCAACCAACGACGCCGCCGTTGCGATGCTGCGCGAACGCAAGCATCGGCCCGACAAGCCTTTCGCTCTGATGGTTCCCAACCTCGCGGCAGCCCGTCACCTGGTGGCCCTCGATGAACACGAGGCCCGTGAGCTCAGTTCGCCGGCTCGACCCGTTGTCCTGGCGAGGGCGCTCGGGGAAGCTGGCATCTCGCAACTGGTCGCACCCGACAACCCACTGCTCGGTGTGATGTTGCCGTACACGCCGGTCCAGCACCTGCTGTTCGCATCGGGCATCGCCACGCTCGTGATGACCAGCGGCAATCGGGGCGGTGAACCGATCGTTTTTCGAGATGGCGAGCTGTTCGTCCGGTTGGGTCCGCTGGTCGACGGTGTTTTGACCCACGACCGTCCGATCGAGGTGCCTTGCGACGATTCGGTGGTCCGGGTGGAGGGTCCCGACCTGCTACCGATCAGGCGAGCTCGCGGCTTCGCTCCCTTGCCCGTTTCGATTCCCCACGCCGACCGCTCCGCACTCGCGGTCGGTGGCGAGCTGAAGAACACCTGCACTGTGCTGGCAAGCGGCAACGCCTGGGTCAGCCAGCACATCGGCGACATGGAGAACTTGGAGACCGTGCGGGCTTTCGAGGCGATCGCCGCCCGGCTCTCACAGTTCTACCGCGCCGATCCCGACGTGGTCGTTGCCGATGCCCATCCCGGGTATGCCACCACCGGCTGGGCTCACCGCGCCCAGGCAGCACCGGTACTCGAAGTGCAACACCACTGGGCCCACGTTGCATCGGTGATGGCTGAGCATCACCTGAACCCGGACACGCAGGTTCTCGGAATCGCCTTCGATGGCACCGGCTACGGGACCGACGGAACCATTTGGGGTGGTGAGCTGCTGCTGGCCGATGGGCACAGGTTCGAACGCGTCGGACATCTCGCCGCGGTGAATCTCCCGGGCGGCGATGGTGCCGTCCGCTATCCGAACCGAATGGCGCTCGCTCATCTGCACGCCGCCGGAATCGCCTGGGACCCAAGCCTGCCGCCGCTCATCCCGTTCGGCGCTGCCGAACCGACGTTGCTGGCGACCCAACTCGACAAGGGCATCGCATGCGTTCGATGCACGAGCATGGGTCGGTTGTTCGATGCGATCGCTTCGCTGGTCGGCCTGCGCCACGAGATCTCCTACGAGGCGCAGGCGGCGATCGAGCTGGAGATGCTCGCCGAACGGGCGGCCGCACCTCGTTCCTACCGGTTCGCTGTCAACGACGGAGTGTTGGATCCGGCGCCCGTTCTGCACGCGATCGTCGCCGATATCGCAAGCGATGTCGACCGTGCCGCGATTGCGGCTGGCTTTCATCACGCCGTCGCCGATGCGACCGGTCGTGCCGTGGAGTGGGTGCTTCAGAGTCGCAACGTCGACGCCGTGGCTCTCACCGGTGGATGCTTCCAGAACGCATTACTACTCCGCCTGTGCCGCCAACGGCTGCGACGGCTGGAGCTACCCGTACTCGCCCATCGAGTCGTCCCACCCAACGATGGTGGTCTGTCCCTGGGGCAGGCCTACATCGCCGCCACATCTCGTTCACTCGGTCAACAGGAGAACCCATAATGTGCCTCGCAGTACCCGGTCAGATCGTCGACGTTCGAGATGAACGCGGCATCCGCATGGCCACGATCGACTTCGACGGGATCTCCAAGGACATCTGCCTTGCGTATCTGCCCGACATCGAGGTCGGCGATTACGCCATCGTCCACGTGGGTTTCGCGATCTCCAAGATCGACGAAGCGTCAGCGTTGGAGACCCTGCAGATGTTTCGCGATCTGGGAATCCTTGAAGAGGAGCTTGATGTGACCGGGGGAGTGTCATGAAGTATCTCGACGAATTCAACGACCCGGTTCTGGCGAAGTCACTGTTCGATGAGATCCGGCGTATCACCACCCAGAAGTGGTCGATCATGGAGGTCTGTGGCGGCCAGACCCACGCCATCATCCGAAACGGGATCGACCAGTTGCTGCCCGACGATGTCGAGCTGATCCACGGACCGGGCTGTCCGGTGTGCGTGACGCCCCTCGGCGTCATCGACAAGGCACTGGACATCGCCAGCCGTCCCGACGTGATCTTCTGCTCCTTCGGCGACATGCTCAGGGTGCCTGGGTCGTCCCGCGATCTCTTCATTGTTAAGAGCGATGGTGGCGATGTGCGGGTTGTCTACTCGCCCCTTGATGCGGTGAACCTGGCCGAGCAGAACCCCGACAAGCAGGTCGTGTTCTTCGCCATCGGCTTTGAGACGACGGCGCCGGCCAACGCCATGGCCGTCCACATGGCAAAAGAGCGTGGGCTCGACAACTTCAGCGTCCTCGTGAGCCATGTGCTGGTTCCTCCGGCGATCGAAGCGATCGTCGGGTCGCCCGACAATCGGGTCGACGGTTTCCTGGCCGCCGGCCATGTGTGTTCGATCATGGGTACCTGGCAATACGGACCGCTGGTCGAGAAGTACAACGTGCCGATCGTGGTCACCGGGTTCGAGCCGCTCGACGTGCTCGAGGGGATCCGGCGGGTCGTGGCCCAACTCGAGAACGGGGAGGCCCAGCTAGACAACGCCTACGCACGGGTGGTGTCGGATCAGGGCAATGTGCCGGCCCAGAAAATGGTCGAAGAGGTCTTCGAGGTCTGTGACCGGAACTGGCGAGGCATCGGTCAGATCGGCGTGAGCGGCTGGCGACTCGCCCCTGCCTATCGCAGCTTCGACGCCGAATACCGATTCGATGTGGTCGACCTCGATGCCCCCGAGTCGGAGTTATGCCGGGCCGGCGAGGTGTTGCAGGGTCGTATCAAACCCAACGAATGTGAGGCCTTTGGCAACGAGTGCACCCCCCGCACCCCCCTCGGAGCCACCATGGTCTCCTCCGAAGGCGCCTGCGCCGCGTACTACCAGTATCGAAGACTCACGGGTACGCCCGTTGGAATCTGATGCCACCGGAACGCTGCGGAGTGACGGAGCAGCTCGTTGGGTGTGAGCCAATTGATTGAGCGGAGCGAGACCGAAGCGACCCGGAGCGAAGCGCAGGCGAGCGGAGGCTTGTCATGAGCGAACGCAAGCGAGTGGAGGCAATGGCATGGGTTTGTCCGGTGCCGCTGCGCCAGTACGACCGGGTGTTGTTGGGCCACGGTGGGGGTGGGAAGTTGTCGGCGGAGTTGGTGGAGCATCTGTTCGTGCCGGCCTTCGGGTCGGCCCCCGAACATGGGCTGCACGATTCGGCGGTGCTCGAGCCCGGTGAGGGAAGACTGGCGTTCTCGACCGACTCATATGTGGTCCGACCGTTGTTCTTCGCCGGTGGGTCGATCGGCGAAATCGCCGTCAACGGAACGGTGAACGACATCGCCATGAGCGGCGGGCAACCGATCGCCCTGAGTTGTGGCTTCATCATCGAAGAGGGTCTGGCGATGGACACCCTCGGGCGGGTTGTCGAGCTCATGGCGGGCGCAGCTCGAACCGCCGGCGTGTCGATCGCTACCGGCGACACCAAGGTGGTGAACCGAGGTGCCGCCGATCAGCTGTTCATCAACACCGCCGGGGTCGGCCGAATCCCTGACGGCGTCGACATCAGGCCCGACCGGGCCAGCCCGGGGGATGTCGTGATCGTCAGCGGCGAGATCGGCGTGCACGGGGTCGCCGTCATGTCCGAGCGCGAGGGAATCGAGTTTGGTACCCGAGTACGGTCCGACTCCGCCGCTCTCAACGGGCTGGTGGGGGCGATGCTTGACGCGTATCTCGACATCCATGTCTTGCGCGATCCGACGAGGGGCGGGGTGGCGGCATCGCTGTGCGAGATCGCTGCGGCAGCAGGCGTCGGCATCAAGTTCGAAGAGTCGCTGCTGCCGGTGCCCGCAGAGGTGGCCGCGGCGTGCTCGTTCCTCGGTCTCGATCCGATGAACATCGCCAACGAGGGAAAGCTGATCGCCATCGTGCCACCCGAAGGCGTTGATGACGTGCTGAACGCCATGCTCAGCCACGAGCATGGCGCTGGCGCCATGGTGATCGGCACCGTCAACGACGAACACCCTGGAGTGGTAACCGCTGTCACCCGGTTGGGTGCCACCCGCGTGGTCGATCTGCCTCTGGGTGAGGTGCTGCCCCGCATTTGCTGACCCGCTTCAGACCGGGACGATCGACCCTCGACGTGCTCGCACATTCGATTCAGAGTGGAGGAACCAAACCCACCGATGAGGCGTCATAGAGATATGAGCGGCAACACCGAAGAATCGATCGAGGGTGTCACCCCTGACCTGACCGTGTCGACCGCCGAGTTCGTGACCACCGGCCGATGGCGCCGACCCTTGTTGTGGATCGCTGCGTTTGCCCTATTCGGCGGGGCCATCGCAGCCGTGGCGATAGACCGAGGCCAGCAGGACGGCGGCCCGGTTGAGGTAGCTGTCGATGAGGACCTGGCCGATGAGGTTTCCGACGACGACACCGAAGAACCCTCCGTGCCGACAACGGCGGCTCCTTCATCCAGCCGATTTGGCGGCGGGGAAATGATGGTCGAAGGTCCCCACGGCGTGGTTTTCGACGGTGAACGGTTCGTGTCGCTCGGTCACGGCCCCGATGGACCTTCGGTCCTCACCTCCGAAGACGGGATCGACTGGACCAGCACTCCGATCGAAGGGCTGCCTCGGAATACCTACGCCAACCGACTGGTCGAGCGCGACGGCGTGTTCGCACTGATCGGCGAGCAGTGGGACGACAGCGAAGCGACTCGATTTTTTGAACCGTCGGCGCCGACGTTCTATCTCGGGTACTCGTCCGATCTCGCGAACTGGACGTTCAGCGAACTCCCGATCGTCTCGGCGGAGAACACCCATTCATCGATCGCCGGCCTCGGCCTCACCGACTCGGGGGTTGTCGTGATCACCCAGGAGTATCCGACCGGTCCCGACGAAGTGCGAATCCTTTTTGAGGCCGGGATCCTCACCGAAGCCCACCTGGGCAACTACTGCGGCCTCAACTTCACAGCCGACGATCGGATCGAGGTTCAGCTCTGCGATCACGAGGAGGAGTTCTTCGAAGAACCCGACGAAGCTCGGATGGCCCAGCTTGAAGAGCGCTGGCTGGCCGCTGAGACCGACGAGGAACGCGAGGCCATCCGAGCCGAGCTCGAATCGCTGTGGGGCGAACCCGATGTGGAAGTGCTCGCCGTGATCGAACCGGATGAACCGCTTCATGCCGAGCTGTTCTCCATCTATCACGCCGAGTGGTACGAGGTGCCCAAGGCTCAAACCCTGTCGGGTCCGATCGATGGTCCGTTCACCTCGAGCCCGCTGCCCTTCGAGGGCCACATCGGAAACGTCGTCCAGACTCAAGGCCGACTGGTCGTCACGGCCTGGAACGAGCGTGGGAGCACCACCATCCTTTCCTCGACCGACGGTGTCGACTGGTCCTCGGTCTCGGTGCCCACTTCGGCCGGGGGCGAGGTGTGGGGTGGCGGCGACGTGCTCTTGTTCCGGAGCCACGATGAGACCGGCGGAAGCGGTCTGTTCAGTTCGTGGGATGGCGGCGACAGCTGGACGCCGGCCGACATCCCCACATCGTTGTTCAACACCTATCCTGAGGTGATGTCCGGGCCGGCGGGACTGGTGGCGGTCGTCAACGGGGCGGTCGAACCATTCGACTACCCCGAGCCCCGAGCGGTCACGGTCACCCGTGACGGGTACTCGCTCACCACCGATTTCGCCGGCGAGAACGAGCAGTCGGTGCTCACCGGGCCCGACGGCGAGGTGATCTACACGCTGACCCCCGAGGAGATGTACAGCGACGAGAGCGACAGGGTGCGGATGAACCCGTTCAGCGGCACACCGAGCTTTCTCGATCCCGAGACCGGGGAACTACTGGTTTCGTTCCGTTCCGAGGACTACGAAGCCGCCTACTCCGAGTGGGAGGAGATCCCCTTCATCGAACCGGAGTACGCCACCGAGGTCTTCTATTCCAACGACGGCGTCGAGTGGTTGCGGCTGGACGACCCGGCCCTCATGGTCGAGTTCACCGGCCATGTCTCACCGATCGCGGTTGGCGACGACGAAGCGGTCTTCGTCAAGCACGTCGGACCGCCAGCAGAGCTGTTCGCCTTCGAAGAGGAAGGCCGTGAGCCAACCGACGAAGAGTTGGCAGCGCTCGAGCAATGGGAAATGCAAACCGGCGGTGGGATGCAGTACATCCGGGTCGAGCTCCCCTGACCGCGACCGCCCATACCGCAGAAATGGGCGCAGCCACTAGCGTTTTGGAGATGACGCGGCTGCTCGTGCTCGACTTCGACGGCGTGTGCACATTGAGCCGTGCCGAGCTGGTCGCCGCCGGCATCGAACCCGGAGACCTCGCCGCCTCGGCTCGGACGAGCGCACTGGAAATGGTAGGGGTAGCCCAGCGAGCCGGAGTCCGAGTGATGGTGTTGAGCAACGAGGTCGATCGCGCCTGGACCGATCGGGTTTCGATTCTGGCCCAGGTCGATGAGATCGTCGCCTGTTCGGACAACGGCATTTTCAAACCCGATCGTCGGGCGTTCCAGCGTTGCATGCTGCTGGCCCGAACCGATCCGGATCAGACCTGCGTCGTCGACGACGGCCCCGACAACGTGGCGGTAGCCAGATCGCTGGGAACGACCGCAGTTCTCTTCGATCCGACCGAGAACGACCCATGGGTCCGAGTTCGCGAATGGTTGACGAGCTGATGGACCATGCGGAGCTCGCTGCCGAACTCTTCGACGCTCAGCGGCGGCGTGCCGGTGTTGAACTCCTCTCGGCTCGATTTCCCGACCTCGACTGGGAGGATGCGCGGCGGATCGCCCGGGCCACCGACGACCTTCGGCGGGCCGATGGCGAGGTGCAGATCGGTTTCAAGCTGGGCTGGACTTCAACGGCGATGCGGGAGGCATTGGGCATCGATCGTCCGAACTGGGGAACGCTCTGGGATCGACAGGTCTGCGCCCACACGTTGCTCCTCGATCGCCTCATCCACCCCAAGGTGGAGCCCGAACTCGTCTGTCGAACCGCACAAGACCTGCGAGGGGAGGTCAGCGCGACCGACGTTGCAGAGTCCGGCGTCTCTTGGGCGCTCGGCCTAGAGGTGGTCGACCCTCGGTTTCCCAGTTTCGAATTCGAGGCCTTGGACAACACCGCCGACAACTCCTCGTCTGCTGCGGTGGTGCTCGGCGAGTTCGTTGTCCTCGATGCGGACACGATCCGGTCGGTCGAGGTCAGCTTCACCGACGGCGCCGAGACCAGAATCGGCGCAGCGTCGAATGCCATGGGTTCGCCGCTGGAGGCGGTGGCCTGGTTTGTGGGCGAACTGGATGCCGAGGGATCAGTACTGCCGGCTGGCAGCATCGTGTTCACCGGCGGGTTGACCGCGCCCTTTGATGTGCGGCCCGGTTCGACGTACGAGGTCAGCGCCGGATTCGCGGCTCCGGTGGTTCTCGCCGCAGAGTAGGGGTCAGACCCCGAGTCGGGCGGCGACCTGGTGCCATGCGGCCGCCGGGTCGGAGATATCGAACCACATCGCGGTGAACCCAAGCTCCTCGGCAGCAGCGACGCTGCGGGGTTGATCGTCGACGAACAGCATGCGTGAGGCGGCGGTGCCGACGATCTCTTCGGCCCGGGCGAAGGCTCGAGGGTCGGGTTTGAGGATGTCGGTGTCGGAGCAGTCGACGATGTGGTCGACGATGGCCAGAAAGTCGATGCCGTGCTCCCACTCGCGGCCATGGAAGGCCCGCATATCGTTGGTCAGAATCGAGACCCCGAGTCCGGCGGCCAGCGCCCGCTCCACCGTGGCCCGGGCCGCCGGTCGGATGAGGTCATCCGAAGGAGGGTCGTACAGAGCCGACATGTAGCCGGCCGTCGAGAGCTCACGTCCGCTCAGCGCTCCCACCTCGGCCGCCCTCTGCGCCCAGTACTCACGTTCGGTGAGGTCGCCTGCGATCATGTCTCGCCACAGGAAATCGGTGGAGGGGTCGACCGGTCCGAGCCAGGTCAGTGCCCCCGGTTCGAGGCCGAAGTGGGCTTCGGCCCGGCCGTGCAACTCGACCGGGTTCAGCAAACACACCCCGCCAAAGTCGAGCAACAGCACATCGAAGTCGGACATGGCCCGCATCGTAGGCACGACATCAAGCCCTCTCAGTTGTCGTCCCGTCGGGCGGGACACCGTGCCTCAGCTGGTCTTCCAGCCCATCTGCCGAGAGACCCGGCGGGCCAGCGTCACCACGGCATCGGCCGCAGCGAGCCGCTTGGAATCCAGCCGCTCGATCGGCCCGGCCAGGCTCAGCGATGCGATGACGCCGCCCGAACTGTCGCGGATCGGAGCGGCCACCGACACGACGCCCGGTTCGAACTCCTGACGATTCTCGGCATAGCCGATGCGACGGATCGACCGAAGCTCGGCTCGGAGCGCCTTCGGGTCGGTGATGGTGTGCTCGGTCCACCGGGGAAGGACCCAGCCTTTGAGGATCCGATTGAGCTGTTCGGTGGGCGCGAAGGCCAGCAATACTTTGCCCGAGGCGGTGCAGTGGGCGTCGTTGCGACGGCCCAACTCGGCGAACACCGTGAGCGTGTGGGGGCTGTCGAGCCGTTCGACGTACACCACCTGACGCCCGTCCAGCACTCCGACCTGCACGGTCTCGCCGGTTCGCGATCGAAGCTCGGTCATCGAGACCAGGACGGCCTCGTGCAGGGATCGTTGGGTCGGGACCGCGCCGACCAGGTCGAACACCGACAGTCCGAGTCGGTAGCGACCGCTGTCCGCCGCTTGATCGAGCAATCCCTCATCGGCCAGGGTGCTGAG
>JABDJU010000179.1 GCA_013003325.1 Acidimicrobiales bacterium | reverse complement strand
CTTCCACTATGTGCTGTTCGGCGGAGCGCTGTTCGGGTTCTATTCCGGGCTGTATTTTTGGTGGCCCAAGGCCTTCGGCTACAAGCTGAACGAGACCGTCGGCAAGTGGAATTTCTGGACGATGGTGATCGGCTTCAACGTCACGTTCGGCCCCATGCACATCCTCGGCCTGCAGGGCATGCCCCGCCGGATGCAGACCTACGACACGTCGATGGGATTCAACACCTGGAACATGGTGGCCACGATCGGCTCGTTCGTCCTGGCCTTCGCCACGCTGTCGATCCTGTACAACGTGCTGGTGAGCTATAACGCCTGGCGCCGAGCCGGCCGTCCCGACGTCGGCCCCGATCCGTGGGACGCCCGCTCTCTCGAATGGTCGATCCAGTCGCCGGTCCCCGAGCACAACTTCGACGTGTCGCCCAGCGTCGCCAGCCTCGATGATTTCTGGCATCGCAAGTACCACGAGGGCGACGATGGCGTCATCCGCCGGGTGGCGACCGGCAAGGATCTTGCCCAGCCGGGCAACGGCGAGGGAGTTCACCTTCCCGCCCCGTCGTACTGGCCGATCGTTCTCGCCTTCTCGTTGCCCATCATCGGCTACGGCCTGATCTACAGCCTGTGGCTGTGCATCCCAGGTGCGGTCTTGCTGCTCACGGCCATGTACGGCTGGAGCCTCGAGCCGGCCGACGACTTGGACGATGACGGCCACCACCACGATCCCGAGCCCGAATTGGTAGGCGCAAATGTCTGACACCAATGTGACCGTCGACGACATCGAAGCGGCCGGCACCGATGCGGCGGCGGCGATAGAAACCGCCGCCACCGATCACGCCGACCTTCCCGGCCACGGCGGGCACGAGGAGCACTACACCAGCCTCGGGTTGAGCAATATGAAGCTGGCGATGTGGCTGTTCCTCGGGTCTGAGTGCCTGCTGTTCGGTGCACTGATCTCCACCTACCTCATCAGCAAGGCCAGGTTCGTCACCGAACTTGTCGCCGGCAATCCCGATGTGATCGCCGGCATCAGCAACGGCGAGAACGGTGAACTGGTCGCCGAGATGATCTCGGAAGCATCGGTCGAACCGATCTTCGATATCCCCTTCACCTCCCTCAGCTCGTTCATCTTGCTGATGAGCTCGCTCTCGATGGTGCTGGCTCACAAGGCAGTCTCGGAGGGCAACTACAAGAACCTCCGCATCTGGCTGTCGACCACGATGCTGATGGGCGCCACGTTCATGGCCGGCCAGGTGTATGAGTTCACCACCTTCTTCCGCGAGGGTCTCACCTACGACGGCACCGTGTTCGGAACGGCGTTCTACACACTCACCGGATTCCACGGTGCCCACGTGACCGGTGGCCTCATCATGCTCGGTTCGTTGATTTATCTCAGCTTCAAGGACAAGATGCAACAGGACCGGGCTGAGACGGTCGAGCTCGTGGGGCTCTACTGGCACTTCGTCGACATCGTGTGGGTTCTCATCTTCACGATCGTGTACCTGATTCCGTGAGGAGCAACTGATGGCTACTGCAACTACAGATCACGCTGTCGAGGCTCACGACGATCACGAGCACCATCCGACGGCTCGGACCTACTGGATCACGTTCCTGTTGTTGGCCGTCCTCACCGCGATCGAGGTTGCATGGAGTTACCTGGGCCTCGAAGGGCTCGCTCTGGTCGCACCGCTGCTGATCATGATGGTGCTGAAGTTCATGATCGTCGGCGGTGTCTTCATGCACCTTCAGACCGACTTCAAGGTACTCAACGGGTATTGGTTCACACTGGCCTTCGGTATCGCAGTGGTGCTGGCGGTTTGTGTGTACCTCGTTGTTTTCGCAGCGTTCAACTTCAACATCTAGCTGACACATCCGCCCGGTCGATCCGGGGCGGACGAGGAGTCCCCCGATGGGCGGCACCGTTCCCTACATCTTTCACGGCGAGGTCTGGGCTCTCATCGTCGGCGCCCTGGCGCTCGGATGGTACGCCGCCAAGGTGATCCAGCCCCGTGCCGTTTCACTGGGATACCCGGCCATCACCCGGCGGCAGAAGGTTCTCTACCTCACGGCGGTGGCAACGATGTGGGTGATGTCGGATTACCCGATCCACGATGTCGCCGAGAACTATCTCTACTTCGTGCACATGATCCAGCACATGTTCCTGAGCATGATCATCCCGGCCCTGTTCATTCTGGCGACGCCTCGCTGGTTACTCGAGCTGGTTATTCCTCCGGACAGCACCGTCTGGCGGGGGCTGCGCAGGGTCTCACGCCCTCTGTTCGCATTGGTGGTCTACAACGCCCTTACCATCATTCTGCACTTTCCGATCACGGTCGAGATCTCAGCCCGATCGGGGGCGCTGCATTTCCTGCTTCACCTGATGGTGTTCAGCGCCGGCTTGGTGATGTGGATGCCGGTGATCGGACCGATCACCGAGTGGCACATGCCGCCGCTGGGCAAGTGCCTCTACCTGTTCGGAATGTCGATCGTCCCCACGGTTCCCAGCGGGTTTCTGGTCTTCGCCGAAGGCATCGTGTACGACCATTATCAAGACGCGCCGTTCCGAATGTGGGGTCTGTCAACCTTCACCGACCAGACCGCGGCCGGGCTCGTGATGAAGTTGGGGGGCGGCTTCCTGATCTGGGCGATCATCGTGGTCGTGTTCGCTCGCTGGGTAACGGCCGAGACCCGCAAGGACGAAGTTGCCCGCCGGGCCCGGCGCGATGCGGCCGCCCAGCCCCTGACCTTCGAGTCGGTGGCCGAGCAGTTCGCCAAGGCTCCGGCCCCCACTGAGCCGTAGGGAGCTGCGGCCTAGGGGGAGAGCCTGGTCCTCGACCAGGTGTCGCCGTGATGGAGGTAGCGGATGCGGTCGTGCAGCCGATTCGGGCGTCCCTGCCAGAACTCCATCTCGTCGGGGATGATCCGGTATCCACCCCAGTGAGGCGGTCGGGGAACCCGATCGCCGAAGCGCTGGTCGAACTCAGCGAAGCGCACGTTGAGCACCTCACGGGATTCGATTTCGTGGGACTGCTCGCTGGCCCAGGCACCCAGCTGGGCCTCTCGCGGGCGCAGCTCAAAGTAGGCGTCGGACTCGGCGTCGCTGACGCGGTGAGCGGTCCCGACCATGGTGATCTGACGTTGGAGAGCCAGCCACACAAACGTGGCCGACACCGGACCGCGTTTCCCCAGGGCCTTGCCTTTCTGGCTCGTGTAGTTGGTGTAGAAGTCGATGCCGTCGGGTGCGACACCTTTGGCCAACACGGTGCGGGTGCGGGGAACGCCGTCGTCGACGGTGGCCACCACCATGGCGTTCGGCTCGGTCAGCTCAGCATCGACCGCATCGCGTACCCACCGGCGCCACTGCTCCAGGGGGTCCTCATGCAGTTCGGCCTCGTCGATGCCGTGTTCGGTGTAGTCCAGCCGCATTCGTGCCAGGTCCATGCTCCCACTGTGCCTCAGGTCGGGACCATCGGATACATCGTCCATCGCTCTCCGAAGGTGCGTGTCCCTTGCCGGGACGTGATCGCTCTCCTATAGGTTGTCGTGATGCCGGTGGTCGACCTGCAAGACGTGAGCGTTCGCTACGGCACGACGGTGGCTACCACGGGGATTACCTTCTCGGCGGCGGCGGGTGAGACGGTTGCGCTGGTCGGCGCCAACGGCGCCGGCAAGACGTCCACGGTAAATGCCGCGCTGGGTTTGATCGAACCGGCGCAGGGTTCGGTTCGGGTGTTCGGTGCAGATCCTCGACGCCGGCGGGCTGTCATCGCGCTCCGGTGGGGGGTGATGCCCCAGACCGGCGGCCTCCCGATGGGTCTGACCGCGGGGGAATCTGTACAACTCTTCGCCGACCTGTACGGCCGTGGGGCCGACGCCCCGGAAACGCTCCAGATGTGTGGCATTGCGGCGGTGGCGCACAGACGGTGGCGGCAACTCTCAGGTGGGCAGCAGCAGCGGCTCAGCCTGGCGATCGCGCTCGTCGGAGGTTCGGATTTGCTGGTGCTCGATGAACCGACCGCCGCGCTCGACGTCGAAGGGCAAGAGCAGGTGATCGAGCTCCTGCGGGGTCGGGCGCAGGCGGGCTCGACAGTCCTGATGACCAGCCACCGCTTCGACGAGGTTGAGCGAGTCGCAGATCGGGTCGTCGTCCTGCACCGTGGAACCGTCGTATGCAACGACACGGTCGCGTCGTTGACCCAGGCCAGACCGCAGATCCGGCTACGGGGGATCAGCCCCGAGCACACCGCTGCTCTCGACGTGGCTGTCGGCACCCGGTTCGTCGCATCCGGCAGCGAGATCGTGTCGCCGGTGTCGGGCGGCACCGACCCCCACCGCCAGCTCAGCGAGGTGCTCCAGTGGTGCGAAGCTCAGGGTCTCACCGCCACAGCGGCGTCGGTCGGCAACACGTCCCTGGTCGACATTTACCGAGAGCTGGTGACCGAATGACCTCGGTGCGGTCAACGCTCACCCGGTCCGAGCTGAAGGTTGCTGCCCGGGACGGCGAGCAGCTTCTCCTGACCGCTGGGCTCCCAGTGCTTCTGCTGGTCTTCTTCGGTCTGATCGACGTGCTGCCGAGCGGGGAAGGTGACCGGATCGACTTCTTGGTTCCCGGGATTCTGGTGGTTGCCCTGCTCGGAACCGGCTTTGTACGGCTGGCGATCGCGCTCGGGTTCGACCGCGCCTTCGGTGCCATCGACCGGTATGCCGTCAGTCCGGTGAAGGTCGTCGATTTCTTGTCGTCGAGGGCGCTGGCTTCGGCGGTGATCGCCGTCGTGCAGCTGCTCGTTCTGACCGGCGTCGGAATGGCCCTGGGGTGGCGGCCGGCGTTTCACCCTGGCTTCGTCGCCGTGGTGGCGCTTGCCCTCGCCGCCTTCTTCGGCCTCGGCCTCGCCCTCGGTTCCACGGCCGAAGGGCTTCGCTCCCTGGCCTTGGCCAACACCGCCTACATAGTGCTGCTTCTCTTCAGCGGGGTCGTGTTCGACCTCGGGGAGTTGCCCGGAGGGGTGGCGTCGGTCGCACGGTTGCTGCCGACTTCGGCGGCGGCCGAGCTGCTCCGGTCGACCACCGAAGCCGCCTCCGGCTCGATGGGCGATTGGCTCGTGCTGCTGGCGTGGGCCATCGTCGGCCCGGCCCTTGCGGTCAGGACGTTCCGATGGCGTTGAGGACGTGGTTCCATCAACCCATCGACCGGACGCTGGAGTTTCGGGAGGTGCTCGACCTTCCCAACGTCCACGAGCACATGGAACTCCGGAGCCGATTCGGGTTCCTCGCTTTCCACGGCGGGAACCTGGAGCGACGAACCGACTGGATCGCGTGGGACGCCGCCGAGCGAAGCGGCTCGTCGGTGTACTCGGTGAGTCAGCCACCCGGTCGTCGCCACCATTATCCCTCGGCCAGTGTTCACCCGCGGCACAGTTCCCGGCTGGCGAGCTTCGTCGACCACTGTGACGTGGTGATCTCCGTGCATGGCTTCGGCCGACACGGCCACTGGGACGACCTGCTCTGCGGGGGCCGGAACCGAACTCTGGCCGCCCACGCCGGCGTCGTGCTCCGGTCTCGCCTGCCCGATCGCTACAACGTGGTCACCGAACTCGACGCGATTCCTCGTCCGCTCCGGGGAATGCACCCCGACAACCCGGTGAATCTTCCGAGAGGAGCGGGGATGCAGCTCGAGTTGCCGCCCGGCGTTCGGGGCCTCACCCCGGC
>JABDJU010000129.1 GCA_013003325.1 Acidimicrobiales bacterium | reverse complement strand
TGCGCAGCACCGGTCACCGATTTGCGGTCAACCTGTATGAGATGCTCGGGCTCGATCCGTCGACGGTAGAAATCGAAGAAATCGAAACGTAACCGACCGCAGGTGCCGCGGTCGTACGACTGGTTCTCAATCGACCAGGTGAGGTTAGGCTCCGACGGTGAAGCGGCTCCGGATATGGCGATCGATCGGTGCACCAGCCGAGACCGTCTGGGGCCTTCTGACCGAGGTGGAAAGCTGGCCCGAGTGGGGCCCAACCGTTGCCGGCGCCGAGCTCGACGGCGACATGTTCGAGCTCGGCGCAACGGGAACCGTCGCCACGGTGCTCGGCGTCAACCTTCCCTTCGAAGTGGTCGAGTTCGAGGAAGGGGCGTCGTGGACCTGGAAGGTGGCCGGCCTTCCTGCGACCGAGCATCTCGTTGTGCCGGACGGGGATTCGTGTCGGGCCGGATTCGGGGTGCCGTGGGCGGCGATCGCGTATCTCGGCGTATGCCATCTGGCCCTACGACGGATTGAAGATCTCGCCGTCGGTCGAGAGGAGTCCCAATGAACATTGCAGTTGTCGGCGCTACCGGATATGTCGGGGGGCGACTCGTACCCCGTCTGCTTGAACGGGGCCACATCGTACGATGCTTGGCGCGGACCCCGGCCAAGCTGGCGGGAACTGAATGGCGGTCTCAAGTCGATGTGGTGGCCGCCGACGCCCTCGATCCAGATTCGATGGCGAACGGCCTCGAGGGCATCGACGTCGTGTACTACCTGGTGCACGCCATGGGCCATTCGGGCGACTTCGAAGAGGCCGACCGGCGAGCGGCTGAGAACACGCGGCGAGCCGCCCAAGCTCAAGGAGTCGAGCGAATTGTCTACCTCGGCGGCTTGGGGGATCACGATCCGGATCAGCTCTCGGATCATCTTGCCAGCCGCCACGAGGTCGGATCGGTGTTGGCCGCAGGGTCAGTGCCGGTCACTGAGTTGCGGGCCGCTGTCATCATCGGCTCGGGCAGTGCGTCGTTCGAGATGCTGCGCAACCTGGCCGAAGTTCTGCCGGCCATGGTGTGCCCGCGTTGGGTCACCAAGACCAAATGCCAGCCGATCGCGATCGCTGATGTGCTCCATTACCTGGTGGAGGTTCTCGAAGTGCCCGAGACCGCTGGGCAGATGCTCGAGATCGGCGGTCCCGATGTCCTGACCTATCGCGAGATGATGCAGCGCTACGCCTCGATCGCCGGATTGCGGAAGAGGCTGATCATCCCGGTTCCGCTTCTCAGCCCGCGGCTTTCATCTCACTGGGTGAACCTGGTCACCCCGCTGCCCTACGGGCTGGCTCGCCCCCTGGTGGACAGTCTGATCAACGACGTGGTGGTTCACGACGAGCACTCGATCGCCCGCTTCATCGAACACAAACCGTTCACCCTCGACGAGGCGATCAAGCGGGCCCTCGCTCGTGTCGGCGATTTGGCGGTCCAGACCAGCTGGATGGACGCAGCCCCCGGGCGCGGCCCCGCCGAACCGATGCCGCAGGACCCGGATTGGTCAGGTGGCACGATCTACCAGGACATTCAGGAGGTTCAGTCCGAGGCTTCGGCAGAAGCTCTCTTCGCCGCCGTGACTGGTATTGGAGGATCTCGAGGCTGGTATGTCGCTAATTCGTTATGGACGTTGCGCGGCGTACTGGACAAACTCCTCGGCGGCGTCGGTATGAGGCGTGGGCGGCGACACCCCGACGATTTGCGCGTCGGCGATGCCCTCGACTTCTTCCGGGTCGAGGCCATCGAGAGCCCGAGCCTTCTTCGGCTGCGGGCAGAAATGAAAGTCCCGGGTCGAGCATGGCTCGAGTGGCGCGTCTACGCCGACGAAGATGGATCGAGGCGGCTTCGTCAGCTCGCCCGGTTTCATCCCAGGGGTGTGGCAGGGAGGGCCTACTGGTGGCTGCTACTCCCCATTCACAAGGTCATCTGGAAGCGTTTGACAGAGCGACTTGCGCTCACCGCCGAAGGCGCCTCCGTCGACGCACCCGCTAAGCGGTGAGGTCGACCACCGCCGCGCCGGGGGCGTTCTTCTTCACCGAAGCGATGCCGTTCTCCATCGACGCGTTCGAGGCGTACATCTGGCTCTTGCCGATCACCTGACCGTTGGTCGACTTCAGATTGAAGTACGGCTTGTTGTTCTTGGCGATCTTGCGATCGAAGCAGTTGTCGTTCGAGCAGTTCTTCTTCACCGACGCGACGCCGTTCTCGCAGGCCTTCTTCGTCTTGTAGCTCTCGCTGGTCAGGATCACCTGTCCGTTGCCTGCTTTGAGGTTGAAGCGGAAAGATTTCCTTGCGCCCGCTTTGATTTCGAACTTACCTGCCATGACATCTCCGATTCGTCGTCGTCCCAACGACATGAAACTAGCCCGTTCGTCGACCGCTTGCATGCGGATGCAACCGCGCATTGCTGACGAAGGACGATCGCTGCGCGATAGTGGGAAGAGAACGAGGCGAAGGAGCTAGCACATGAACGTTTCGGAGATTCTTGAGCGAAAGGGCGATCGGGTAGTGACGGTCGCCCCAGAGGATCCCGTGCGCAGCGTGGTCGGCACGCTGTCTTCCAACGGTTTCGGGGCAGTCGTCGTGAGCTCTGACGGCTCCTCGATCGATGGCATCGTTTCCGAACGTGACATCGTCCGCCAGATCGGACATGAAGGGGAACGCATCCTCGATCAGCCAGCCAGGTCGATCATGACCGCGCCGGTCAAGACTTGCTCGCCATCGGACAAAGTCGACGAGCTGATGACCCGCATGACAGAGCATCGCATACGCCACCTTCCCGTGACATCAGAGGCTGGTGTGCTGGCCGGCATGATCAGCATTGGCGATGTCGTCAAGTGGAGGGTGACCGAGCTCGAGCGCGACATGGGGCACCTCGAGGACTACATCAAACAGGGCTGGTAGCGCGACACGTCAGAAGATCTCCTGAGTCCACGAGGGCACCGACCAGCCGAAGAGGCGCTCGAGCTCAGCGACCGCCTCCACTGCCCCCTGCAGACGAGCGGCCCGCCTAAGTTGGCCGGCGCGAACTCCGCCGAGATAGATGCTGCCGAGCTCAGCCACGTCGAGCAGGATGTCGGGCGTTTGGTCGGACCGTTCTACCGCCGCAGAACCGCCGGTGATCTCGACCGCGAACACCCCCGATACCTCGGGCAGGTAGTCGTCGGCGACCTGAATGACGATCGACCCGTCGTGCATGTACGTCCGCGATTGCAGTGCGGCTGCCACGTCCAGAATCCGGACCCAGAGTCCATCCCACATCGCGTAGGTGAGCTGTCGCGGATTGTCGATGATCCATGGCAGCACACTGTCCTCAGGCAGGTTCCAACAGAACACGTTGGGGAAGAGGTCGACGTGTGAGATGTAGTGCCAGAGCGCCCGTTCGGCAGCGTCGGTGGTAGCCAACACCTCGATGACGTCGAGCTTGCCGTTGGGGCCAGCAGAGTCCCAGTGCAACTTGACCCGGTAGAGCACGTAGCCGACCCGCTCGCCGTCCGCTTCAGCAACCACCCAACGGTGCTCGCTCTTGCCGTCTCGAAACTCGGGATGATCCAGCTCGACCCGATGCGTCCACCACCAATCGGGACGGTCGTAGGTTCCGGGGCGCCCAGCAAGGGCGTCGTTGAAGATCGATCTCGCCACGGCGGCGCCTTCGTCTGCCTCCACGGTGCGCAGCGAAACCCCCGCTTCCGGGCCGGGCACCGACGCCTTGCGGGTATCGAAGCCGACCTCGCGCACGGTGTTGGCCACGCCGTAACCGAAGCGGCGGTAGATGCCGTGCTCGGTAGCCCAGAGGCCGGCGATCGGTTGCCTTCGATCGATCGCCTGCCGGAGATGCACGTGCATCATTCGGCTGAGAAGACCCCGGCGACGGTGCGTGGGCATCACCGAGACAATCGTCGTGCCCGCCATCGGCGCCGAACCGCCGGGCACGTTGAGCTCCAGATCGAACGACGAGAAGGTGCCGACCAGACGATCGTCGTCGAACGCTCCGATGCACAGTTCGGGCTTGAACGATGCATCCCAGCGGGCTTGGAGCTTCGGATCGTCCTTGTCGTCGGCCCCGAACGCTCGAACCACCGCTCGCCGAAACGCAGGGATGTCGGACTCGGTCACGAACCGCACGTCGAGCGTCATGTCTGAAACCTACTGCAGGGCGATCAACGCGGTCTCGCCGATTTATGCGCTCGGCCCGGGCTGCTTCCTCCACGATCGCTCACAACTCCTCGTCGGAGAACTGCTGATGCATCGGATGATCGGTCTCTGACATCACGCCCGGCCACTTCATGAACACTGGCGGCACCGGTGCCAGCGAAGTGCGATCCCCGGCAACCACTGTTGCAACAGCAACAATTGCCGACAGGAGGGTCTATGGAAACACCAGGAAGTGACATCAGGGTCGGCGGTACCAGGGGCGGCTTCGGCACGTTTGTGGCCGGTGCGGCCTTGGCTGCCGTGTCGGCCTGGTTCTTCGCCGACTCGGTGCGGGTCACTAGTGGAATCGGACGCGGGTATGGCGGGTTCATCAGCGACCGGTTCGGCGGTTCGACCGGCGTGGTGTTTCTGCCGCTGTTCATCGCGGTCGTCTGGCTGTTTGTGAATGCGAAGAAACCGTGGCCGTGGGCGCTGCTCGCCATCGGCGTAGCGGTGCTGGCTATCGAGATTCTGTCTCAGCTCCGATTCTGGTTCGACCTGAAACTGTCGCACTTTCTGATCATGCTGCTGGGGTTCGCCTCGGGTCTCGGAATGATCATCCGGTCGATGCGGGAGATGCCCGAAGACTTCCTGAACTCTTAGCGCACGGCGAACTGACAGCCGTTGGTTGAGCTCGCCGGGCCGGCGTTTGGGACCTCGGTTGGTCGGGGCTAGAGCGTCGTGAGCGAGGTCGGGAGCCCGAAGTGGTAGCGGCCAAGCGGCTCGAAGGTCCTTGAAGCCACCATGGCATGTTGGGTGGCGACGTGGATGTCTCGGAAGATTCGCTGCAGTGGGCTGCTGTTGTAGACCGCAGCGCCGCCCCCGGCGTGATAGCAGAGGTCGACTGCCTCCGCGCTACGTTTCACCGCTGCGCTGGCGGCGAGGCGCAACTCTACCGTTAGGTCATCGTGGAATTCGGGCCCGGCTGCGGCGTGGGTCCACGCGTGGTCAGCGACCTCAAGCAGGTAGCTGCGAGCCTGGGCCACCGCCCCCTTTGCTTGGGCCAGCTCGGCTTGCACGGCCGTGCGCTCGGCCAACGACTTCGACGACCCCGACGGCAGCTTGGCCCCGAGGGCGATCAGCTCATCGATGGCGTGATGGCCGAGACCGATCGCTATCGACGCCACGCCGCAGGCGAGGGCGCCGAAGAACGAGAACCGAGATACCGGCCCCTCAGCGTGGGTGGGACCGCCGATGAACTGGGCCCAGCGACCGTCGGGTACGAACGCCTTGGACACCGAGTAGTCGGTGGATCCCGTGCCTTTCAAGCCGCTCACGTGCCAGGTGTCGAGAAGGGTCACATCGGCGGGATCGAAGAAGACGAACGGGGTGGTGGCCCCGTCGGATGCGGCGGACCGGTTGCCGGCACCATCGACGACATGCACTCCGCCGCCGATCCATGAGCAGTGATCGATGCCGGATCCCCATGCCCACTGGCCGCTGACCTCGAGGCCACCATCGACCAGGGTGGCCGTGCCGGCAGGCATGCCGTATCCGCCGTAGCAGCCGTGGGGATCGGCGAAAATTTTCTCGGCCCAGTCGGGACGGACCCGGTAGGCCGCCAGCGCGGTGGTGCTCGAGATCATGGCGCACCAACCGGCGGCACCGTCGGCCCGGCCGACCTCGGTCAGCGCGTCGATCCCTTCGGCGATTGTGGCCCCCGAGCCGCCGTATGCCACGGGAACCCAGATCCTGAACAAACCTGCGTCGGTCAGACTGGCGACAACCTCGTGGTGCAGCGAGCGGGCCCGTTCGCTCGATTCGGCGTGATCGGCGGCGACCTTGCTTGCGTCGCTCACTGAAGTCATGACATCGACAGTAGGGCGTGACGCTGTGGACTCCCTATCCAGTTCAGGCAGCTTGAATCACTCGAGAGCCACCGCTGGGTAGCTTTTCGACAGTGAGCCCGCCCGGCAGGGCATCGCGAAGAGGGGCGATGTGAGTTATGACGCCGATGGTGACCCCATCGGCCCGGAGTTGGTTCAACACATCGATTGTGTCGTCGATCGCCCGGTCGTCGAGAGCGCCGAACCCCTCGTCGATGAACACCGAGCTGATCGTGGTGGACCCTCGGTTGCTCAGCACGTCGCTGAGACCCAACGCCAGGCTGAGCGAGGTGTAGAAGGTCTCTCCGCCCGACAGGGTCGTAACCGGACGCTCGGTTCCGGTGTGAGCGTCGACGATGGTGAGGTCGAGGCCCCACTCACCCTGGGCGGTGAGCGCCTGGTCGGCCAGCACCATTTGGTATCGCCCGTTGCTGAGATTGTCGAGCCGGATGTTGGCCTGCGCAACAACCTCCTGCAGATGAGTGCGCAGAATGAACCCTTCGAGTCCCAGTTTGCTGGCTCCCTTGGCATCACAAAGCCGGGCCACCTTGCTCTTGGCGTCGGCGATCCTGGTCAGCTCTTCGATCTGATTTCGTCGTGCGGTCGACGTCGCGGAGACCTCGAGTGCGTGGGTGACAAGCCCTTTCACCGAAACCCGCTGCGCCGTAGCGCGGGTTGCCTCGTCCTGGGCCGCCTCAGCGGCCGAGGTGAGTTCGTCGAGGTCGGGAGCGTTGTCGGGGACGTTGAGTTCGGCGAGCTGGGCCAGTTGCGAATCGCAGGTGCTCGACCGGAGGCGGAACTGTTCGTGACGCGATTCGAATCGTTCGATCTCTTCGATCTCGAGTTCGGCGCCGAGGGCTGCACCGAGGTCGGTGAGCTGTGATGCTTCCAGCGCAGCGGCCTGCGCCTCCTGCGCCTTGTGCACCCGATCGTCGTGCAGGGCGAAGGCGTCGAGTGCCTCGGCCAGCACCGCCACCGCGGCGAGGAGTTCCTCGAGACCGGCGAGCCGCTGGATGAGGTCGACGTCGGCCCAGGGAGCCAGCGCACCGTCGAGCGACGCCACCTGGTCCTGAAGCCCCTCGAGGGTTGCCAGGTGGGCTGCGATGCCGGCGGCGAGCTGGGTTCGCTGTTCGGCGAGGTGGGCGAGTTGTTTGTCGGCGTCGGCCACGGCGCCGGCCCCC
>JABDJU010000112.1 GCA_013003325.1 Acidimicrobiales bacterium | reverse complement strand
CGGCAAACACATCTTCTGCGAAAAACCCGTCGGCGGTACGCCGGCCCAGACGGTGCGGGTGGCCGCCGCCGCCGATGCGGCGGGCGTGATCACCGGTGTCGGATACAACTATCGCTGGGCCCCCCTTGTTCAGTACGCCAAGCAGCTAATCGACGACGGTGCCCTCGGTCAGATCACCAACTACCGGGGACGGTTCTTCTCGATGTACGGGTCCGACCCGATGGGTCTGCTGTCCTGGCGGTTCGAGCTCGACGGCGCAGGCTACGGCGTGAGTTCCGACATCCTCAGCCACAGCATCGACCTCGGCATGATGTTGAACGGCCCGATCACCAGCGTGGTCGGACTACAGGAGACCTTCATCAAGGAACGGCCCCTGCCCAAAGCGGGCGGCACCCACTACGACCGGGGCCAGCCCGACGACCCGACCGGTCCGGTGACAAACGAAGACTACGCCGGTTGCATGGTCCGGTTCGCCAACGGCTCGGTCGGCACCTTCGAGACCAGCCGAAACATCGTCGGTCCACAGAGCCAGATGGCCTTCGATATCCACGGCACAAAAGGTGCGCTCGACTGGAACCTCGAGACCATGAACGAGATGAACATCTTCATGACCGACGGTGACCATTTGCACGACGGTTACACCAAGGTCTACGCCGGAGACCGCTATCCGTTCCACGGAAACTTTGTGCCCGGCGATGCCAACGCCATCGGTTACGAAGATCTCAAGGTGATCGAGTGCCTCCAGTTCCTCACCGCCGTCGCCACCGGTGAGCAGCATGAGCCCGGTTTCCAACAGGCCGTCGATTACGTGAGCGTTCAGCAGGCGATGATCAACAGCTGGGACAGCGGCCGTTGGGAAGAAGTGAGGCCCCTTACGGTGGCCGACATCTAGCGTAAGAGACCAAGCGGGGTCTGACCCCGAGCGGAGGGGTCAGACCCCAAAGCAGGAGGTGTACCCATGAAGATTGCAGTCCTGGGGGTCGGGCGTATCGGAGCCATGCACGCCGATCTGATCCAGAATCATGTCGTCGGTGCCGAGGTGGCGGGTGTGTTCGACGTGTTCGACGGAGCCGCCGCCGAGGTGGCCTCCAGGCTGGGTGTGCGCCGGTTCGACAGTGCCAACGCGGCCCTGGCCAGCGATGCCGATGCTGTTGCCATCTGCACATCGACACCGACCCATGTCGACCTGATTGTCCAAGCTGCCGATGCGGGCAAAGCCATCTTCTGCGAGAAGCCGGTGTCGCTCGATCTGGACGAGGTCGACCGAGGCCTCGCCGCCGTGGCCGAGGCAAACGTGCCGCTCCACATTGGCTTCAACCGGCGATTCGACCCGTCGCATGCCGCCGTGCAACGAGCGGTCGCCGATGGCGAGGTCGGTGAGCTCAGGCAACTCCGGATCAGCAGCCGCGACCCCGAGCCTCCACCGCTCGACTACGTGAAGGTGAGCGGCGGGATCTTCCTCGACATGACGATCCACGACTTCGACATGGCCCGGTTCGTTTCGGGGTCCGAAGTTGTCGAGGTGAACGCAACGGGCGCCGTGATGGTCGATGACGCCATCGGCCAGGCCGGCGACTTCGACACCGTCACGGTGATGCTGACTCACAAAAACGGCACGGTCACCACTATCGACAACTGCCGCCAGAGCGCCTTCGGCTACGACCAGCGGGTCGAGGCGTTCGGCTCGCTCGGAATGGCGACGTCAGAAAACCACACGGCGACGTCGATGGTGAAGCGGACTGCCGCTGGCAGTTTGGGCGATGTGGTGCCCCACTTTTTCCTGGAGCGCTACATCCCCAGCTACGTGCACCAGTGGCAGCAGTTCATTGAAGCGGTTGTGGAAGACCAGCCGACGCCGGTGACCGGTGTCGACGGTCGGGCGCCTCTCGTGATCGGGCTCGCTGCCAAACAATCAGCCGAATCGGGATTGCCGGTCACGCTCTGATCGGGCCCGCCAAACGGGTCAATCGACCGTCGATCCCGAATGAGCGGCTGCGGCCTCCCGCCGGGCTACCAATGCCTCTGTATGAGCCTCGAGATCGGCCCGAGTTGCCCACTGCTCGGCCGTCGTCCAATGGGTCGGCGGCAAACACGTACTCGATGCATCCCTGCTCGCCGGGATGTTCTAAGGCTGATAGGTCTCGACAACGTCGAATTCGCGAAACGTAGGGCCATCGCTACACAGCGCACTGAACTCCGCAGCAAACGCACCTGTCTCGGGCCGATCGGAGTTCTTTGCCGCTGACTCCGCTGATTCGAACCGAACCGACATTAAGAAGCGACCTGGGGCCGAGCGGTCCTCGACCATTGTCCCACGTTGGGCCGTCCCGTTTCCGATCGAGTCGGCGCTCCATCGTTTAATCAGCTCGAGGACTTCAGCGCGACGTTCAGTTGCGAATTCAATTGATTGGATGAAAGCCATTGCTTTGCTCCGTTCAGCGAGTCCGCCGGCGGTAGTTCCGTTAGCGGAGCTTCGCACCACCGAGCTTCGCACGTTCCTTGAGCCTTCGCTCGGCGGGTGGGAATCCCCGCTACGAGGAGGCCGTCAAATCCGCTTCCCTAAGCGAGATCGGCCGCTGCTTGTTGTACGACCCACCTGAAGATCGGGTCGCTGTCTCGTGTGCTCATCATTTCCGACAGATCGTGGGCGGCGTTGAACCGCGATCCGGGAATCGGCGGCAGGCCGAGCATCTGAAGTGAGCAACACTCGCCGGAATGGCGGAGCCGGCCGCCAGCATCGCTGCGACTGCTGCCAGGGCGTTTGCGCGATTCACACAGACAAGTAACACGAAACGATGCAGCGGATCAGCCGTGCACTTCTCTGGCTCGAGGCACACGAACATCCTGAGTGCGCAACAGCTGGGTTCAAGCACCCACCGGCCAGGTCCCTCGGACCTATGCAGATTTGCGATGGCGTGTCCGATCGAGTTCTAGACAATTAGAGGACGTGCACAGATCCGCAACCGCCAGATGGTCGCCTTAGGTTGCGGGGAGCGAGTGGCGAAACCGGGTCCTTTCTCCCGTATATCTACACAAAGGATTAGAAACATGCCCTCGTTCCGCTCTCGAATTCTGGCCGCCTCGACCTTGGCTGCCGTACTGACTGTGCCGGTCGGTGCACCCGCCAGCGGTGAAACGGTTGGGTGTGACGCGACCATCGGCGGAGTCGACCTGGGCTGTCTCGCCGACAACCTCTTCGTCTTCACCAATGGGTCGGGCGACGCGAACTGGCAGGCGTCCTCGAAAGGCTACGTGGGTGATGTCGCAGTGTCGGGTGCCGCCAAGTTTCGGACTTCGGGTCACTTCGCCTATTCGGGAACGATATCTACCGACGGCGACACCATCGGAAAGTGGCACGACATCGTCGCCGATAACGAAGGTCAGGCAAGCTCGGCGATTGCAGACAGTGCGGTTTCAGGCTTGTCGATCCAACTCGACAACGCCATCACCCAAGCGGCTTCCCTTCCAGCTACACCAGGTTTCGAAAGCGTTGATGCCGCCGACCTGGCTGGGCTCAATACCCAAAACGGTTCCCCTGATGTGGTGGTCATCAACGTCACTGACAAGATGACAGTCAAAGACCAGCTCGTAATCACAGGAGACGAGACAGACGCCTTCGTAATCCGCTGGGATGAAGATGCCGACGCCGCAAACGGCTTCCAGGGCAAGGTCAAGTTCCAGAGCGGTGGAGCCATCATTCCCGCAGGAGGTCTAACGCCGGGCAACTTCGTTCACGTCGCCGGCGATATCTCGTCCTCAGGCGGCGGTGACACTCCCGCCGGTCTGCCCCAAGGGCCACGTTCGGCCGCCGGAGACTTGATCGAGGGCGGTGAAGACTTCGATGGCGGCGGCTTCTTCACTGGCTACTGGCTCACAACCGGCAAACCCGGAGACGGAAAGACAAGCTCGTTGAGCAACGCGATCTTCGTCGGTGGCTGGTACACCAGTTCGACCAAGTTCAGCCTTACGAGCGGCTCGAGCGGCGTCCACGTAGCGCCCCCTGTGACCACCACAACAACGACGACCACAATCCACTACACCCTCTAGGAAACGTCCAGTCGCCGGGTGGCGAGTCGGCTCACGTGAGGAGCAGGCGCGCCATCCGGCGATTCACCATCGCACGGGCGATCACGGTAACCGCTACCAGGTAGGCGACGTGGCCCAAGGCCGAACCGTCGACCGAGCCGAGCGCCAGATCACGCATCAGGTCCACGCCGTGATAGAGGGGTGTGAGCTGAACGATCGGGCGAGCCCAGCTGGGATACACCTCGAGCTGGAAGAAGGTGGTGCTCAGGAGGAACAGCGGCTGCGTGATCAGAAACAGTATGTCGAAGTCCTGCCAATTCCGGGCGAACGTCGTTCCATATGACCCCATGGCAGCGAAGGCGATCCCGACGAGCAGAGCGGCGAGGGGCATCAGCACCGCCCACCAGCTTGTCACGAGACCGAATGCCAGCATGACCCCGAGGAACGTGACCGAGTAGAAGCCACCCCGAATCATCGCCCAGGCCATCTCTCCATCCATGACGTGGCTGATCGACAGCGGCGTCACCAGCATCGCATCAAAGGTACGGCTCTCCTTCAGCTTGTAGTAGAAGTTGAATGTCATGTCGAAGATCGCCCCGTTCATCGCGCTGCTGGCAAGCAAACCCGGTGCCACGAACTGGGCATAGGAGATCGGCTCGCCGTACCACTCGAGGTCGCCGACCAGCTGGCCGAGCCCTACACCGAGTCCGAACAGGAAGAAGACCGGCTCGAACATGGCGCTGACCAACACCAGCCAGAGGCGCCGGTACGACACAACGTTCCGCTCGACCACCCGGTACGGATACGCGACGGCGGCCAACATCATGATCCCAACGCCTTGGTGAAGGTGCGCCGTCCGGCCACCAGTCCGATGGTGATGAAGCCGGCCAGCACCGCTGAATGGCCGATCGCAGCGCCGACCGTGAGGCCTTCACCCAGGATCGTGCCCCGGCACAGCTGCACCCCGTGCCAGACCGGGGTCAGTCGGCTCAGCCACGTGAGCGCTTGGGGGAGCTGCTCGATCGGGTAGAAAGCTCCGGAGAACAGGTACAGGGGGATGATCCCGAGCCGCAGGATCACCGGGAAGCTCTGGTCATTCTTCACGTACCCGGTCCAGGCCGAGATCATGGCGCCGAACGCCATGGCGGTGGCGGTCGCAGCCAGCGGGGCGAGCAGCGCCGTCGGGGCCTTCACCACCCCGAACCCGAGGAGGACTAGCAGGTAGATCACAGCCCCGACCAGCGCCCGGAACCCGATCCACAGCACGTGGCCGGTGAACAGCTGCCCGGTGGTGAGAGGGGTCGCGGTGACCGAGATGTAGGTACCGCGCCATCTGAGCTGGGCGGCGGTTTGCCACAGACTCTCCGAGGCCCCGAGCTGCATCGCCGCGGCCGCCATCAAGCCCGGACCCACGTAGTCCAGGTAGTCGTTTGTTCCCAGCCCGGCGTCGACCGCATCGATCTGAGACCCGAGTCCCAAGCCGAGTCCCAGGAGATAGAAGAGCGGGCCGACGGCCCCGCTCACGACGGTGCCTCGGAATGTGGTGCGGAAGCGGAGGAATTGGTGCTCCAGGAAATGGACCAACGGCCCGAGCCGTGATGGCCCATCGGGCCCGGTCTCCCGGCGGGTCGGCGGTGAGGCGGTGGCGGTCATGTCACTCGACCAGGGTTCGGCCGGTGAGGGCGAGGAAAACATCTTCGAGGCTGGCACGACGAACCAGGCTGGACGCTGGCGTGTGACCGTCGTTCACCAGTTTGGCCAGCGTCCCTTCGCCATCGTCGGTGTAGATCAGGGTGCGATCAGCCAAGGGCTCGGTGCGCAGGCCGAGCCCCGTCACGTCGAACTCGTGCCCGGAGGCGAATCGAACCTCCAGCACCTCCTTGGTGACGTGTTGGGTGATCAGGTTGGCCGGGGAGCCTTCGGCGACGATCTTGCCCTGGTCCATTACCACCAGCCGGTCGGCCAGCTGTTCGGCCTCGTCCATGTAGTGGGTGGTGAGCAGCAGGGTGACGCCGCGCTCCTTGAGTTGGTAGAGCCGTTCCCAGAGAAGGTGGCGGGCCTGGGGGTCGAGACCGGTGGTGGGCTCATCGAGCAGCACCAGGTCGGGTTCGTTCACCAGGGCGCGAGCGATCGTGAGTCGACGCTTCATTCCGCCCGAGAGGGAAACGACCTGGTCCTTGGCCCGATCCTCCAAGCGTGTGAATCCAAGGAGCTCATCGGCTTTGCGTCCAGCGGCGCTCCACGACAGCCCGAAGTAGCGGGCGTACACCATCAGGTTCTCCCGCAACGTCAACGCTTCGTCGAGGTTGTCCTCCTGGGGGACAACACCGAGCCGGGCCCGGATCGCTGGGCCGTCGGCCTGCGGATCTCCGCCGAGCACCTTAAGTTCGCCCGAGGTGACCGGGCTCACGGTGGAGATCATCTTCATCGTGCTGCTCTTGCCGGCTCCGTTGGGGCCGAGCATCGCGAACGACTCGCCGGGCTCGAGTTCGAGGTCGATGCCGTTGACAGCGGTGAACGAGTCGAACCGTTTGGTGAGGTCGGATGCGACCACCGGCTTGGGGATCATCCCCGAACCCTATCCCCGTGGTCCGGACCGGAACGGCGACTTTGGTGGCCGATCCGATCGAGTCCGCGGGTCAGTCGATGAAGTGAAGTTCGGTGAATCGCCGACGCATGGCCGAAACGCGATCGGCGACGTCGGCCGGCTCTCCGTGCAGTGCCTGAGCGACATAGGTGGCGAGCTCGGGCATGTCTGTGTGGCTCATTCCCCATCGGGTGATCTCGTTGGTCCCGAACCGCAGACCATCATCGAGGCCCGTCGGAAGGCCGATCGCCGAGGTCAGCAGGTTGGCTTCCCGCAGCCGCTGGGCGGCGGCGTGCCCGCCACCGAAGGTGCGGGCGTCGACGGCGAACTGGTGGGAGATCGTTGGCCCATCGACGGTGTGAAACACCGGAACACCGCTGGCACCGAGGCATTCGGCCAGGGACGCGGCCACGGTGGTCATCGCTTCGGCGTAGGCGGTGCCGTGAGCCCGCCAGTCGCACAGGGTGAGCGCCAGGGCGGCCGTCTTGGCAGCGTCGAAATTGGCGGTCATTCCAGGAAAGGCGATCCCGTCGATACGACGGGCGAGCATGTCGTCGTTGGTGACGATCAGCCCCGATGGCGGCCCGCCGAGGCTCTTGTAGGTGCTCATCGTCATCAGATGGGCACCTTCGTCGAGCGGGTTCGGCCACCTCGAACCGGCGAACATGCCGCACGCGTGAGCGGCGTCGAACAGTAGCGCCGCCCCGCAGTCGTCGGCGACCGCTCGAAGTGCGGCGACCGGGTGGGGCAGAAGGTTCAGGCTGGTCCCGATCGTGATCAGCCTCGGTTGCACCTCCGCCGCCAGCGTCGCCACGCCGTCCACGTCGACGGTGTAGCGGTCGGGGTCGATGGGGGCCTCGTGAATCCGCAGCCCGTAGAGACCGGCACACCCGGAGGTGTTGTGGGTGACGTGGCCACCCACGGTCGCCGGTGGCACGATCACGCTGTCGCCCGGCTCACAGGTTGCCATGAAGGCATACAGGTTGGCCATCGCGCCGGAGGGCACCCGTACCTCGGCGTGGGCGGCGCCGAACACTTCGCCGGCAAGTTCGGCGGCGATGACCTCGATCTCCTCGATCGCTTCCAGGCCCATCTCGTACTTCTCGCCCGGGTAGCCGAGCGAGGCCCGACTGCCCAGACCGCTCGAGAGCAGCGCTTCGGCTCGGGGGTTCATCGTGTTGGTGGCCGGGTTCAGGTTGATGCAGTGCTCGTCGTGGATCTGGGAGCTGATGGCGGCGAGATGTTCGACCCTGGCCGCCGAGATGGGCGTCGACAGGATCTCTTCGCGGCGGGTGCGAGCCGACTCTGGCCACCAATCGAGCCCGGTCATGCGCTGGCGTAACTGATGGTGATCATCTCGGACAGAACCTCGGTGTCGACGTCGGCCAATTTCTTGATGTAGAGGCAGGCCTTACCGGTGGAGTGTTTGCCGAGGTCGGCCAGCAGGGGCTCGTACTTGTCGAATCCGTCCATGATGTAGAGCACGAGATTCGCTGTGCGGGGCGAGAACCCGATGGCCATCCACTCGCCGGTCGTGCCGTTGGCATAGGTCGTCGTCTTGGTGCCGAATCCGACGATCGATGATCCCCACATGGCGCCGCGATCACCGGTGATCGCAGCCATCAGCTCTCGAACCGCTTTGGCGTCTTCTCTACGCTGCTCGGGTTCGACGGAAGCAAGGAAGTCGTCGACGTCGGCATCGTTCTTCTGAGTCTTCAATTCGGCCATGACCAACCGTAGTTCCGCGGTTCCAGATTTTCTGGCCCCGCATGTAACCCCTCGGTAACCGCCAGGGTCAGAAAGGTCGTGGACACGATTGCAACTCGCATTGAGCATGCCGCCAAGGGAATGGGCACCGTCAGATTCATGACCGGTGCTGAGCCGGTCGAGATGACCTGGGGAGAGCTGCACACCAAGGCCAAAGCGATGGCTGCGGCCCTTCAGACCAGGGGTGTCAACCGCGGCGATCACGTTGCGGTGCTGGGACCCACAACCATCAACCTCGTCACGTCGATGCAGGCTGTGTGGCTGTGCGGGGCCACCCTGGTCGTTCTGCCGCTCCCCATGCGCTTGGCGTCGCTCGAAGAGTTCACCCGGTCGACCCGCAATCGCATCCGGCTGGCCGACTCGAGCTGCGTGCTGGTCGACAACGACCTGGCACCGTTCCTCACTATCGAGGACGGCGACCCACCGGTGTACCTGCTCGATGATCTCGCCGCCGCCAGTGAGTCGGCCGACGATTTCATCCGTCCCGACTACCACCGAGACGACCTCTTCGTCCTCCAGTTCACCAGCGGCTCCACCAGCGAACCCAAGGGCGTTCAGCTCCCCAACCACCTCGTGGCCGCCAACCTCGATGCGATCCACGAAGCGGCCGAGGTCGACACGGCGGTCGACGTGATGGTGTCGTGGCTACCGCTGTATCACGACATGGGGCTGGTCGGGTTCTGCATCCTTCCCATGAGCGCCGGCATCGATCTGGTCCTCGGCGCCCCTCAAGACTTCCTCGGATCGCCCGGTCGCTGGATGGAGTGGATCTCGAAGTACGGAGGCACCGCCACCGCCGGACCGAACTTCAGCTACGTGCTGGCCACCAGGGCACTCAACCGCAGCAAAGAGACGCTCGACCTCTCCTCGTTGCGAATCGCTCTCAACGGTGCCGAGCCGGTGGATCCCAACAGCGTGCGAGCCTTCGTGGAGGCTGGGGCGCGCCACGGCCTCCGGCCCGAGGCCATCTTCCCCGCCTTCGGAATGGCCGAGGTGTGCATCGCCGGCTCGTTCCCGATCCCGCTGACCGGGATGGAAACCGACATCGTCGACGCCGAGATTCTCGAACTCGAGCACCGAGCGGTGAACGTCGATTCCGATCACCAGAACGCCCGTGAGATCGTGAAGCTGGGTCGGGCGGTACCCGGCCTCGAGATGCGGATCTGCGACCCCGTGTCGGGCGAAGTGCTGGCCGAACGGGAAGTCGGCGAGCTTCTGATCAGGGGCTCGTCGGTGACCACCGGGTACTACCGGCGGCCCGAAGCCAACGCCGACCTCTTCCGAGACGGATGGCTGTGCACCGGCGACCTGGCGTACATGGCCGACGGGCAGATGGTGATGTGCGGGCGCATCAAGGACCTCATCATCGTCGGCGGCCGAAACGTCTATCCCCAGGATGTCGAGCGAGCCGTCGGTGGAATCGATGGCATCCGATCCGGCAATGTGATCGCCTTCAGCGTCGAAGGGCGGGGCGGCAAGGAAGCGGTCGCCGTGGTCGCCGAGACACGGGCCGACGATCGCGAGATCGTCCTGCGCGACGTGCACGAAGCCGTCCTTGTGGCGGTCGGTGTACCAGCCAAAGAGGTGGCGCTCGTCAAACCGGGAACGCTGCCCAAGACGTCGTCGGGCAAGTTGCAGCGCACCCTCTGCAAAGAACAGTTCCTCGATCAGGGCCTCGAGCTGGTTTAGGGCCCTGATCAGCACCGGTAGACTGATCTTGTGATCATCGACGTCACCGACGCCACATTCCAGACCGAGGTCCTCGCCCGCTCCGTTGACACCCCCGTGATCGTGGACTTGTGGGCCGAATGGTGTGGCCCGTGCAAGTCGCTCACCCCGATCCTCGAAAAGGTCATCGGAGAGAAGGGCGGATCGGTCGTATTGGCCAAGGTCGATGTCGACCAGAACCCCCAGATCCAGCAAGCGTTCCAGGTGCAATCGATCCCCTCCGTCTTCGCCATCGTGGACCAGCAGGTGGTCGACAACTTCATGGGCGCCCAACCCGAGCACGTGGTGCGCGAGTTCATCGACAAAGTGGTTCCTTCGGCCAGCCCGGTCGACGAGCTGGTCGAAGCCGGTGACGAGGCATCATTGCGGCAGGCGCTCGAACTCGAACCCGACCACGAGGGCGCGATCGCGGCGCTGGCCACGATCCTGATCGACGGCGGCAACAACGACGAGGCGCTGCAGTATCTGGCCCGGGTTCCCGAAAGCGATGTCACCCGCCCGATCGCGGCCCGAGCCAGAGCGTCTGAGGCCGCCGGAGACATCGACGATGTTGAGGCTCGCCTCACCACGTTGCTGCCGAAGGTCAAGGACGACGATGCCGCCCGCAAGGAGTTCGTCGACCTGCTCGAGGTGCTGGGACCGAATCACCCGAACACGGGTCTGTGGCGCAAGAAGCTCAGCACGCAGCTCTTCTGATAGCGTGACCATC
Source organism: Acidimicrobiales bacterium (assembly GCA_013003325.1). Classification (GTDB taxonomy): domain Bacteria; phylum Actinomycetota; class Acidimicrobiia; order Acidimicrobiales; family SZUA-35; genus JABDIY01. The sequence goes on along the minus strand of JABDJU010000112.1, from coordinate 1,712 downwards.
CGGAGCCCTCGGCTCCGCTCGGCCTGATCGGCCCAAGGACCCCGCTTGCGGGGTCAGACCCCGTTTCGAGTGGGGTAGTGGTGGACTCCGACCTGTCCGGGCCGAGGAACCTCGGTGAGCGAATCGACGCTGCGCTGTACCGATGGGATGAGCTACGTCGCCGACCGGTCGTCATCGCCGCTGCGGCGATCGCCGCGTTGGTGGCCGTGGGCGGCGCCTGGCTGGCCGCCACACAACGCACCGATGCACGACGGCTCCCGGTCGAGGACCGGATACCGGTGGTCACTCTCGCTCCGACGGCACCGGTGGGCAGGGAACCGGCCGTGCTCCTGGTCCATGTGACCGGTGCGGTTCGGTCTCCGGGGGTGTACGAACTCCAAGCCGGCGACAGGGTGTTCGATGCCATCGAGCGGGCTGGTGGATCCAGCCCCGCCGGTCAGCCCGACCGTCTGAACCTGGCTGCTCCCGTGGCCGACGGCATGCAGATCCGGGTCCCGGTTGAGGGTGAGCCAGTCGCCGTGGTCGACGCCGAAACCTCCGGAGCCGGCCCGGTCGATCTGAACACCGCCACCGCCGCTCAGCTCGAAGGGCTTCCCGGGATCGGTCCGGCCACCGCCGCCGCCATCCTCGACTACCGCGACCAGGTCGGAGCGTTCGGCGCGGTGAGCGATCTGCTCGGGGTACGCGGAATCGGCGAGGCGAAGCTCGCCGCCCTGGAAGATCTGGTGGTCGTGAGATGAGCGACCTCGAGATCGTGGTGATGGCAGTGCTGATCTGGCTGGGCTGTGTGGTCACCGCCCCGGTTCCGCTGTGGTCAGCGGCGGTCGCCGCCGCCGTCGCCCTCGCCCTGGGGGCGCCTCGACTTCTGCTGGGCGCGGCGCTGGCCTTGGGTCTGAGCGTCGGTCATCGAGCCGACGCCTCGTACCGGCCGGCCGAGGTCGGCAGCTACGACGGCATCGCCCAGGCGATCGCGCTGCCCCGCAGCGACACCTTCGTCGACCGAGTCGACGTCAAGCTGCCCGATGGCCGGCGCCTGCGGATGAGCGTGCCCCCCGACGCCGGGTCGATCCGTCGGGTTCACCCCGGCGCCACGCTTTCCATCGAAGGCACCGTCGTTCCGCTGCCCGACGAGCCTTGGTATCGCAGCCGTCACCTCGTCGGCCGCCTTACCGCCCGACGGGTGAAGGTGGTCGACCCGGGAGCGCTCCACTGGCGGGTTGCCGCCTCGCTGCACCGCACCGTCGCATCGGCCGCCGATTCGCTGGATCGTCGTTCGGCCGCCCTCTACCAGGGCCTCGTCACCGGGGACGATCGCGACCAGGGTGCCGCCCAGCGGGCTCAATTCCGAGTGACCGGTCTCAGCCACATTCTGGCTGTGAGCGGCCAGAACGTCGTCTAGCCACTTGGGTCTGTCTCTGGTCTGCGGGGCCATTGGTTGTAACCGATCTCCGGGTCATTTGATTTGACCTTGCGTATCATCTCCACCTCGACGGCGTTCACCTCGGAGTCTGTAGCGGTGTGGCTGGACCACAGCACCTCCCGGCGGATCGTGAAGTCGTCCCGTTCCTCGGTCGTGAAGTCTTGGGCGATGAGTTCGCTGCTGGCTGAACCGAAGTAGTTGATCGAATCGGTTAGGTCCTTGCCGACGTAGACCTTTCCGTTCGGGTATGTGATTTTGTAAACGATCTTCCGGGGCATGAACCCCTCATATT
>JABDJU010000103.1 GCA_013003325.1 Acidimicrobiales bacterium | reverse complement strand
ACCCCGACATGGTCAGGCGGGCTCGACGACGCCTCGCACGCCACAGCCCCCACCGCGTGGCCCTATCGGTGGGCGATGTGACCGCCATCGTCTCCCCCGACGAGACCTTCGACGCCGTCTTCGACTTCGGGATCATCCACCACGCCCCCGACTGGCGTACAGGCCTACGCGAGATCCGACGCGTTCTCAGGCCCGGCGGCCGCTTCTACTTCGAGGAAGTCACCAGCCACGCCCTCCAACGCTGGTCCTACTGCACCTTCCTCGAGCACCCCGACCACGATCGATTCACCGGCACCGAGTTCATCACCGCCTGCGAAGCCACCGACCTCACCGTCGGCAACCGATGGGTTGAGAAGTTCTTCGGCGACTTCGTCATCGGCGTCGCAACCGCCAATGGCTGATTGCGGGCACCCGAACAACCACGGTTTCGACGGAACGATGTACGAAGCTGGACCAGGCGAAACCATCATCGAACTCAGCCGCCCCCCAGCCACGGTGCGAAGATGAACGAATGCGAGTGACCATCGAGGGTTACGAACTCCCCGGCCGCACGTTCTGTGACTCAAACGGCGACGCCTACGACGATGTTCGAGTCGGTGTTCAGATCCGCAAGGACCCCGAAGAACTCATCCGCGCGGACGCCGACACTGCCCGCTGGGAACTCGACGTCACCGTCGCCACAGGCCCTGACGACAGCCTCGACTTCCAAGGCCCCGCCGTTCACGGCAAGCGTGGTGACCGGTTCCTCTACCTGACCTGGGGCAACATCGATGGCAACGGCGACTTCGACATGTTCCGCCGGGCCAAGCTCATGCTCAACCGCATCGACCCCGGACTCGTCCACGCCGCCAACGACGGCACGCACTAACTCGTGGGACGGGTCCGCCTCAGCGACGACCACGGGACACCCCGGTGCGCCAGAGTCGACCCTCCCGACCTCACCTGGGCTGTCGCCACCACCTGACCGGGGGGTGTCGCACTGCAAATGGTTTGCTAATGGCAGCCAACGGCAAGGAGCGGCAGCGAGCGGCAAGTAGCGTTTCGGCCCGTCGCAAATTGCCGCTGGATGCCGCTCCCCGCCGCCTATTGCCGCTCCCTGCCCGATGGGGGAGGTGAGTTCAAGTCCCCCCTCCGACACTTTTCGCGAAAGCCCTGGTCAGAGCGTTTTGCGCTCGTCGGCCGGGGCTTCGTCGCGAGAGGCCGCAACGCTGTGACCAGGGGTTTTGTCTTCGTGTCGGAGGTGGGGGTGGAAGTCCCACGCCCTGCGGGTGGGCCGGCGAAAGACCTGATTAGGGGCCTTCTGCGGCGCTGGGGTGTCGTTTGCAAATGGATTTGCAAATGCCCGTTCCGTTTCTCGGCCGCGACGCATTGGTCGCCGCCCAGGGCGCCGGCCCCGAACGGCGGTTGCTCACGTGGACGGTCGACACCGCGCCGGGCCGTGATGGAGCCGACGTCATCGGCGACGAACCCGTCTGGTACGATGGCGACGTCGTCGGCTGGATCACCTCGGGCGGCTACTCGCACCACATGGACACCTCCGTCGCCATGGGTTACGTGCCCGCCGGCCTCGCCGGTGCCAGTGGGGATTCGAGATCGAGATCCTCGGCGTCCGACATGCCGCTACGCTCGTCAACGGCTGTCTCTGGGACCCCGAAGGCGAACGAATGAGGAAGGGATGATCCAGCCATGACCACTGACGCCTCCTACGACGCCATCATCATCGGTGCTGGCGTGATCGGTTCGGCGATCGGCTACGAGCTGTCCAAGGCCGGTCGCCGGACCCTCAATATCGACAAGTTACCCGCGGCGGGCTATGGGTCGACGAGCAACAGCTGCGCCATTATCCGCTTCAGCTACAGCACCTACGACGGTGTGGCCCTGTCGTGGGAGGGTCAGCACTACTGGGCCGACTGGCGCAATTATCTGGGCGGCGACGTCGACGAACGTGGTCTCATCAACTTCGTCCAATGCGGGACGGCGTTGCTGAAGAAGCCGGGTGGAAAGTCGCATCATGAGAAGGTGGTGCCGCTGCTCACCGAACTCGACATTCCGTTCGAGGATTGGGATCTCGACACGCTCCTCGAACGATTCCCTGCGCTCGACGGTTCGGTGTTCGGGCCGCCGAAGCGGCCCGACGACGAGGAGTTCTGGGCCGAGCCGACCGAGTCGTTGCTCGGGGCGATCTGGACGCGCGACGCCGGCTACATCTCCGACCCGCAGCTGTCGGCGCACAATCTCCAGCGGGCGTGCGAGAACGTTGGGGGCGAGTTCAGGTTCAACACCGAGGTGACCGGAATCGACCAGGTCGACGGTCGGGTGACCGGCGTGAGGCTGTCGACCGGCGAGACGATCACGGCGCCCATTGTCGTCAACGTCGCCGGACCGCACAGTTTCATGGTCAACCGGATGGCCGGGCTCGAGGGCACGATGAACATCTCGACGAAGGCCCTCCGTCACGAAGTCCATCACGTGGCCTCACCTGAAGGCGTGAACTACGGATCCACGGGCTGTCACGTGCAAGACGGCGACACCGGCATCTACTTCCGTCCCGAGACCGGCGACAACATCCTCATCGGATCCGAGGACCCCGAGTGCGACCCGAAAGAGTGGGTCGAGAACCCCGACGACTACGACACCGAGGTCTCCGCCGAGCAATGGGAAGCGCAGGTCCTCCGGCTGGCCCGGCGCATGCCGGACCTCGGGGTCCCGAACGTCAAGCGCGGTGTTGTCGACCTGTACGACGTCTCAGACGACTGGATTCCGATCTACGACAAGACCGACCTCGGCGGCTTCTACGTGGCGATCGGTACATCAGGCAACCAGTACAAGAATGCCGGCGTTGCCGCTGCGGCGATGGCCGAGCTGATCGACGCCGTCGAGGACGGCCACGACCACGACAACGAACCGGTCGTCCACGTCGGCCGGTACACCGGCCTCGAGATCGACATGTCGACCTTCGGTCGCAACCGGACCATCAACCCGAACAGCAGTTTCTCGGTCAACGGCTAGAACGCGACGCTCGTGACGGTCATCCGAGTCCCAGGCTCTTCCGCCAACATCGACCCCGGATTCGACATACTCGCAATGGCGGTCGACCTCCATCTCGACGTCACCTTGCTCGATGACGGCGACGCCTCGATCGCTCCCGCTGACGAAGCACATCTTGCCGTCCGAACAACGATATCGACCCGCCACCGAACCGATCCGAGGCGACCTGTGGTGCGAGTTCTTGCACTCACAAGCCGCGGTCGCCTACGACTCTCGCGCGTTGAAAGGCCACCATACAACAAGCTGCCGGCCATGGCCCTCGAGGCGTCGGATCAGACGCCGAGTTGCTCAGCCGCCAGGTTGGTGCCCTCAACCCGAGCGGCGATCTTCGCAAACGAAGTGTCCCGGCTGGTGGCCACGTCGTCGCCGAATGGCGAGAAGCCGCAATCGTCGGTAGTGCCCAGCTGGGCGATGGGGATGTGCTCGGCGGCTTGCAACACCCGGTCACGCACGAGTTCCGGGCTCTCGATGGCCTCGTCGATCACGTTGATCACGCCGATGAACGCAGTTTGCTCGGGTCGGAGGTGCTCGGCGACCAACCGGAGCGCCCGCTCGGGGTCCGTCTCGCTGGCCATCTGCATGAAGAACCGCCCGGCGTTGAGGCTCAGTAGCCTGGGGATCAGGCCGGCGTAGTCCACATCGGCGCTGTGGGTGGAGTCGTGGTCACCGCCGGGGCAAGTGTGCACCCCGATCCGCCGGCGTTCCTCCGCTGAGAAGCGGCCGAGAACCTGGTTGTTGAGCGCGATGAACTGGTCGAGCACCCCACCGGAGGGGTCGAGCTTCAGCGCGAGCCGGCCTTCGGTGAAGTCGATCTGCACGCTGTCGGCGCCGGCCGCAAAGCAGCTGCGGATGTCGGCTTCGGCCTGGTCGACGACGTCACCGATGAACTCCTCCAGTGAGTATCCGTCGATGCCGCTCTGCGGGTACAGCAGACTCATTGCCGACGGAGCGATAACGGCCTGCTTGATCGGTAGCGACGTGAATCGGCGAGCTCGTTCGACGTAGTCGCCGGCGAGGTGTTGGTATTGGAAAGGACCTTCGGTGAGGAGCGGAAGCTGGCGGGTGTGGCCGTCCTCGAAGGCGATGACCACGCCGTCCGGTGAGAGCGTGCCGAGCCCTTCGAGGGGATAGGTGGCGAAGCTTGGCTTGGTCTGCTCGCCATCGGTGATGACCGGTGATCCGGTGGCAGCGAAGCGGTCGAGCGTCTCCTGAACGGCTCGATCGAACATCTCCTCGAGGGCTTCAGTGGCGAGTGACCCGCTGGCGTGGTCTCCCATCGCCTTCTGCAGCGCCGGATCTCGGGGAATGCTGCCGACGGGTTCGGTGGGGATCGTCATGAGCTCTGCTCCTCATCAGTTGGGGCCGTATCCCTTGGTGAGCCGTCGCAGTTCTTGGAAACTAACTGTACTGCGCCGTCTCGGCCGTCGCTGCGTACCGAGACCGTGTACGATCAACGTTCGGCGTGTGGGGCTCGGAAATGGTGTCGTCCCTGGTCAGGCTGCATTCTGGTATTCGTTGATGAGGCCGTGGCATCGGGTCGTTCGAAGGACGGCAACCTTGGCGGGCGGTGCCGGTGGTGGCTTGTCCCTGGCTTCGGGCGGTCGCTGCTGGAGGGAGCGGTGCGGGCGGTGCTGGTTGTAGTGAGCGATGTAGTCGGTCACGAGGCGTTCGAGTTGGCGTTGGTTCCAGACGATGGTGCGGTCGAGGAGTTCCCGTCGGATCGATCTGATCCAACGCTCAGCGAAGGTGTTTTCGACCGGTGTGCGTACCGG
>JABDJU010000229.1 GCA_013003325.1 Acidimicrobiales bacterium | reverse complement strand
GTTTTGGATCCTGTACCCGTTGGTGTCGCCGCAGTGCGGGACCGGCGCCGTGGTGATGGTGCAGCTGCCGACGTTCAGCGATCCCGACGATGTCTCCACGAAGTCGACTCGACCCGGCAACACATCGAGGTGCACCGGAAACAGAGGCGGTTTCACGAAACGCTCGACCTGGGCGGCCAGCGTGCTGTCGGTCTGGGGCGGGCCCACCAGCGTGAGCTGAGACTGCGGGTGCAGCAGCGGCTTGAAGAATGGGATGCCCTGCACGTGGTCCCAATGCAGATGCGTCACGAGTGCGGTGCCGACGAAGGCTTCCACCCCGGCCTCATCGAGGTATTCGCCGTAGTAGCGAAGGCCGGTGCCCAGATCGAGCACGATCGGGGCGTCGTCACCGGACTCGACAACCACACAGGCCGTGTTGCCACCGATTTCTCGGGTTGAGGAACAGGAACAGGGTGTTGATCCTCTCACTCCATAGAAGGAGATCTTGAGCAAACCGTATCCTCCGCTCGACGTGGGTATCCAGACGACGGGAGACGGTAGGCCAAACAGCGACACGATTGATAGATCATGTGAAGAAGGTCTCACTCCGGGCGAGGAATGCCCTACCGATTGTGACGCCCGTCTCGCCTCGCTCTCAGCCAGTGGATACGATCGCTCCGTGGCCAGCCCTTCGACTGCACGAACCGGACTGGTGGCGGTGGTGAAGCGAGACTGCCCGACGTGTGAGCTCGTCGTGCCGGTCCTGCTTGAACTCCTGACCTCGGACGCGGATCTCGATGTGTTCGTGCAGGACGACCCATCGTTTCCGGATTTGGGCGATTCGGATCCCATCGACGACACCGACCTCGACTTCTCGTTCCACCACGACATCGAAACGGTGCCCACCCTGATCCAGTTCGACGCAGGAACCGAAGTCGCCCGCACGGTGGGCTGGTCCCGTGACGATTGGCGGGCGCTGACCGGTCAGACCGCCATCGGTGAATCCCTCCCCGACTCACGCCCTGGCTGCGGATCGCTGTCGGTCGATCCGCTTCTGGTCGATGACCTACGGGTCCGTTTCGGCGGATCTCAACTCTCGGGCCGGCGTATCGAGTTGGCGGCATTGGAGGACGAGTTCGAGGCGGCCTTCGACCGCGGCTGGACCGACGGCTTGCCGGTTGTGCCTCCGACCGAGGCCCGCGTGCTTCGGATGCTCGACGGGACCGCCCGATCTCCGGCCGACATCGTGGCCACCGTGCCACCCAACCTCGTCGAGGTGACGGTGGAACAGGTCGCCATCAACGCGGTGATGGCGGGGTGCAAGCCCGAGTATCTTCCGGTCGTGCTCGCCGCGGTCGAGGCAGCCTGCACATCGGAGTTCAACATGCACGGGTTGCTGGCCACGACCTACTTCTCCGGGCCGGTCATCGTGGTGAACGGCCCGATGGCGCGCCGGATCGGCATGAACAGCGGCACGAACGTCTTCGGCCAAGGGAACCGAGCCAACCTCACGATCGGCCGGGCCCTTCAGCTGGTCGTACGCAACCTCGGAGGTGGAGTGCCCGGACAGGTCGACATGGCCTGTCAAGGGTCGCCGGGCAAGCTCGCCTTCTGTTTCGCCGAGCGGGAGCACGACTCGCCGTTCACTCCCCTGTCGGTCTCCCGAGGGCTCGCGCCCGACGCAAGCGCCGTCACCCTATTTGCCGGCGAGGGTCCGACCCCGATCGTCGATCAGCTCTCTCGCACGCCTGAATCGTTGGCCCGCTCGATGGCCAGTGTTCTCCGCGCTACCCACCACCCGAAGCTTGTCATCGGATGGGACGCGATGTTGGTGGTCGGCCCCGAACACGGCCGTGTCTTCGCCGACGCCGGCTGGGATCGGACCCGTCTGCTCGGAGAGTTGGACGAGCTGCTTCTCATCCCGGGCCGCGAACTCGTTCGCGGCGCCGGCTCGATCGATGAAGGCCTGCCACCAGAGTTCCATGACGCCACGCTGCCCAAGTTCGCTGACGGCCGACCCGCCATCGTCCACGCCGGCGGCGATGCTGGACTGTTCTCCAGCGTGCTGCCAGGCTGGGTGGGTGGAGAGCTGGGAAGCGACATGGTTACCGTGAAGATCGAGGAGTGAACCGATGACCGTTGTGATGGACCCCACCGCCGGACGGGTCGCTCAGGCTGTCCAGCCGGCCACTCGACCGATGACGCTCGCAGGCGCGGTCGTCGGGTTGCTCGACATCAGCAAACCGCGGGGCGACGTGTTCCTCGACCAGCTCGAGGTCGAGCTTGAATCCCGCGGCCTGACCGTCAAGCGATTCAAGAAGCCAACGTTTTCCAAGCCAGCGCCGGTCGACCTCCGTCATGAGATCGCCACCAGCTGCGACGCCGTGATCGAGGCCCTCGCCGATTGAGGCAGTTGCACGTCGGGCAGTGTGCACGACAGCAGCGATTTCGAACGACGCGGGATCCCGGCGGTCTTCGTGGCCTCCGAGGTCTTCGCCGATGCGGCGCAGATCCAGGGTGACGCCATCGGTTTCCACCCCAGCAACGTGATGGTCCAGCATCCGATCCAGGACCGAACCGACGACGAGATGAGGGTGATCGCGACCGAGGCGGTCGACGAGCTGATCGCCCGCCTCACAGCCGGCTGAAAACCTCGTCCTGGGTGCCGCTAGCCAGCCAATTCGGAAAGGAGCTGTTGCACGGTGCGCAGGCTGGACGCCAACTGATCGGCCAGCGCGTTGAGTTCGGTTTCGGCGACGTCGACTTCGATCGGCACATCGAGGCGAACCGGCACCACCGCAGAGACCGGAATTGTCTCCCGTATCGGTACCTCGACGTCGAGCTGGATCGGAACGTCCACCTGCACGGGGACCTCCACGTCGACCGGCACTTCAAAACCGAGCCCGGTGTCGACGGTGATGGTGGTTCGGACCGTCTGGTCGATGGTGACCGTCTCATCGACCGGGAACGTGAAGTTGCGGTCGATGGTGATGTCGGTGTTGAAGTCGATCGTCTCGTCGATCGGCACCTGGAATTCGATCGTGGAATCGCCGAATGACTCCAGCTCCTGAATTGCCTCCGACAGACCCGAGTCGACGCTCGGCGCGATCTCGGCGAGCTGGCGCGAGATGTCGAGTACCTGGGCGGCCACGATGGCGGATCCGGCCGCTCCCTCCTCGACCCGGTCGAGTTCGGCTTGGGTGGCGGTGAGTTCACGCCGGGTGTCGTCGAGCTCTGCGGCTACCGATCGTGTCCAGAGCAGCGTTGCGATCATTCCGATGGCGATGATCGCCACGGCGGCGATCAGCGAGTTGCGAGCGGATGTTGGCATATGTGGATCTCCTCGGCTGGAGGAAGTGGCTGGCATGGTGAGGGCGGCGACGACACCGATGACGAGAAGCAGCGCAGCAGCGAGAAATGTCTCCGAGATGGCGTCGGCGGTGAGCCGGGCGGTGGCATCGAGCACCGCCGACTCGAATCCGGGGTCGGAGATCGGTGGCAGCTGCAGGTCCTGACGCTGGGCGTTGAACCGGGCCAGGCCCCACGCCGTCAGCCCGGCGAGACCGACGCTCAACCCGATCAGCCGCACGATCATCACGATCGCAGCGGCCGAGCCGCGACGGTCATAGGGAGCCGCGTCGACGACTGCGGCAGTAGTTGGTGCAAAGACGAGGCCCAGACCGGCTCCGAGCAGCGCCAGCTGCGTGGCAGCCGGCGCATTACCGATCTCAGGGTCCCAGCTGAGACCCATCAGAGAGAGAGCGACCGCAGCGGCGACGAGGCCGGTGGCCGTGGGTATGCGATAACCGAAGCGGGCTGTCATGCGACCGCCGAGCAAACTGCTCACCGCCATCGAGGCAGTGAGCGCCGCCAGCAACCAACCGGATCGAACGGCGGCCCGTTCGAGATCGGTTTCGAGGGCGTTCACGAACAACGGAACATCGACCATGGCGATGACCAGCGCAGCACCGACGACGAAGTTGACGCCGAGCGAGATCTGAAGGGCGCGGCCCCGATAGAACGCCGGCTCGATGATCGGATCGCGGGCCCGGCGCTGGTGAAGAACGAAACCGCCGAGCAGCACCGCAGCCACCGGCAGTAGCCACAGGAAACTGAACCCGGGGCCGCCCTGCAGTTCTTCCAGGCCCGACACGCTCTGAACCTCGGCGTCGCCGAGCAGCGCCACGTCGAGAGCGATCAGGGTGAGGGCCAGCAGAATCGCTCCGGTCCAGTCGGTCGGCGACGGCTGGCGCTCGTCGTCGCCACCGGGCAGGACCCACCAGAGGGCAAGCATGCCCGCTAGCGCGAGCGGGATATTCAACCAGAACTGCCAACGCCAGTCGAGAAACCGTACGAGCATCGCTCCATACAGCGGCCCCCACACCCAGCCAAGGGTCTCGATCGCCCCCAATGTTCCGAGGGCGCGGGCCCGCCGAGCGCCGGCGAAGACGTCACCGACCACGGCGAGCGCTACGGGCAGCATGGCGCCACCACCGAGCGCGGTCAGGACTCGGCCTACCAACAATGTGGTGAGGTCGGACGACAGCGGGATCACAACGGTGCCGACCAGAAAGATGCTGTATGCACCCAGCAACAGCGTTCGTCGGCCGAGGGTGTCGCTCAACCTGCCGGCAAGCGGCATGACAGCCACGAAGGCGATCAGATACACGTTCACGACCCACGCCGCGTCGTCGAGGCCGTCGGGCAGCGTGAGCCCCACATCGTTGATCATGGGGCGCAGCATCGTTGTGACGACCGTCAGGTCGTCGGCGGCCACGAACACCGCGAAGCCGACGGCGGCGAGAACCCAGGACGGCGAGGTCCTGGTGGACGTGGTCGCCCCGTTCTCCATAGCTACCCCTCGGTTGTCGGGTCGGTGATGGTGAACGGCTCGCCGTAGCTGCTGAAGCCCAGCACCCAGCTGCTCCGACCCTCTCCGAGGCCAACTTCGAATTCCATTCGCTGGACCAGCGCGGTCACCTGGTCGATCCAGATGTCGAGGCGGACTTCCTCGCCCCGGACCAGCCCGGCGGTGACGGCTTCCATTCGTTCCGGGGTTGCGGTGCCGCGTAACTGATAGCTGGCAACACCCTCGATATCTGCCTCTCCCACCAGCTCGACCGAAGTGAGGTCACGCAGCAAGGGTTGCCATGCGCCCTTGGGGTCGAAGAAGCTGCTGGGATCGATGTCGAAGCCCGGCGGCAGCGTCTCGAACTCTCCGGTGATTGGGTTGGACAACCAGATCTCCTCGCCGATGGCAACGGCCCCGATCTTGGTGTTCAACAGCCCTGACACTTCGACGGCGAGGACCGCATCGGCCGAAGACGGCGCCGTGAATCGGCCCTCGAGGCTGTTCAGGCTGATCGCATCGGCGGCGTCGATGAACACCGGGTCACCTGATTGTTCGAGGGTGAAGCGAACGCTCGTCACCGCGCCCATCGCCTCCGACGATGCGGCCTGCAACACGGCGGGATCGAGCTCGAGTGCCGGATCGGGTTCGCTGCCACCGGACGTGCAGCCAGCCAAGAACGCAGCCACGAAACAGAGCGCAACCAAAGCCCGTTGCGCCGGCGTTGACATCACGGCGACCACACCCCATTGTGACACCTGCGAGCTCCGGCCCTAGGTAGGCAGCTCGAATCCTCCATCCTCGGATCGCGTCACAAGACCATCGGTCAGCAGCGTCTTCACGACCCGGTGGGCCCGTTCGGCGTCGTCGGGCCAGCCCATCGCCACCGGCAGATCGGATTCGGAGACCGGACCAGCCGACAACGTCCGGACCAGCGCTGATCGACCCTGTCGATCCGACCCGTCGAACCGACTCTGTCGGCGCGACACCGCGGCTGAGCCGGGGGCGGGATCCGCACCGTCCCGACCCGAAACGAACCAGCGGCAGGAGTTCGAGACAGGGCACTCGACACACTGCGGAACTCCGGTGCAGATCAGAGCACCAAGCTCCATGAGCGCCTGATTCCAGCCCCACGGATCGTCGTGGGAGACGAGGCGATCAGCCAGCTCCTGAGCCTCCTGTCGCCCCAACGTGCGGCCCTCCCACCGGGCCAGGACCCGACCGATGTTCGTGTCGACAACAGCCTCGGAGCGCTCGAAGGCGAAGACCAGGACCGCCCGCGCCGTGTACGGTCCGACACCGGGCAGGTCGAGGAGGTCACCAAGGTTGTCCGGCACCGCTCCCCGGTGTTCATCGACGATCTTTCGAGCGGCGCGATGGAGGTTCACGGCCCGGCGGTTGTATCCCAAGCCATTCCAGGCCGAGATCACCGGCGCCACCGAACCCTGGGCCATCCCCTCCGGAGTCGGGAACTCTTCGAGGAACGGTGTGAGACGCTCGACGACCCTCGACGCCTGGGTTTGCTGCAACATCAGCTCGCTCACCAGGATCACCCATGGGTCCCTCGTGCGGCGCCAGGGAAGATCACGGCCGTTGGCCGCGAACCACAGGGCGAGATCGTGCGCACGCTCGGTTGATCTGCCTTGGCCACTCACTGACAGTCAACCTACATTTGGGACCCATGTCCCCCGAAGTCATTTCCACTCCGGAGCCCCAGATCGAGGATGCGGTTGCAGCTCTCGATGCCGCCGCCAACGTCGTGGATTCCGCGATCGCCGAGCTGGCCGCCCATGGCTCGGTCGACGCCGATCAGGTGCTGGCCTACGACCTCGGCCATGCCGCCGCCGCGGTCGAGACCGGACGCTCGATGATCGACTACGGCGCAAAGGGAACCCTAGAGGGCCAGCTGACGTGTGTCTTCGTCGCCGACGTCGTTGCCGACCTCGGCGCCAAGATCTGGGGACGGGAAACGAGCTGGGGCGTGCAACCCGATGCTCTCGACGGCGCACGCAACTTCGTCGCCACGTGGCGCGACCCGGCGGTGCTGGCGTCGCTCGCATACCAGGACGGCCCGCGGCACCTCGACCCAGAGTTCGAGCTCGTCGAGGAAACATTCAAGCGTTTCGCGGCTGAGAAGGTTGCCCCGCAGGCCGAACACATTCACCGGGACAACGCCGACATCCCCGAGGACATGATCAGCGGTCTAGCCGAAATGGGTCTGTTCGGTCTCAGCATCCCCGAAGAACACGGCGGGTTCGCAGCCGGAGGCCCCGGTGACTACTACGGCATGATCATCGCCACCGAGGAGCTGAGCAAGGCTTCGCTGTGCGCCGCCGGATCGCTGATAACCCGCCCGGAGATCCTGGCCCGCGCCATCGAAGCGGGCGGAACCGACGACCAGAAAGCCAAGTGGCTCCCGCAACTAGCGTCGGGCGACAAGCTCAACTGCATCGCTGTCACCGAACCCGATTACGGGTCCGACGTCGCAGGGATCAAGGTCACGGCCACCGAAGCGGCCGGGCCCAACGGCGAGCCGGGCTTTCAGATCACCGGCGTCAAGACCTGGTGCACGTTTGCGGCCCGTGCCGACGTGATGATGGTGCTGGCCCGAACCGAAGAGGACCGGTCGCTCGGTCATCGCGGGCTCTCGATCCTCATCGTCGAGAAGGATCGGGGTGACAGTCACGGGTTCGTGCTCACCCAGGAAGGCGGCGGCACGATGGAGGGCCGCCCGATCGACACCATCGGGTACCGAGGCATGCACTCCTACGAGGTGGCGTTCGACTCCTGGTGGGTTCCGGCTGAGAACCTGATCGGCATGGACCGAGGCCGGGGGCGTGGCTTCTACTTCCAGATGGCAGGCTTCGAGAACGGCCGCATTCAGACCGCAGCTCGCGCCGTGGGCGTCATGCAGGCCGCCTACGAAGCGGCCAAGGAGTACGCCGAAAACCGAGTCGTCTTCGGGCGCCCGATCGCCGACTACCAGCTGACCCGAGCCAAGCTCACTCGGATGGCGGCGATCATCCAGGCCTCCCGGCAGTTCAGCTATCAGGTGGGAACCATGATGGCCAAGGGGGAGGGCAAGATGGAGGCCAGCATGATCAAGGCGTTCGTCTGCAAGGCGTCGGAATGGGTGACGCGCGAAGCGATGCAGATACACGGCGGAATGGGGTACGCCGAGGAATACGACGTGAGTCGCTACTTCGTGGATGCGCGGGTTCTGAGCATCTTCGAGGGCGCCGATGAGACGCTGACCCTCAAGGTCATCGCCCGCACCCTTGTGAAGCAGGCGCAAGGCGAGAACTAGCCGCGTCTATTCGAGCTGAACAGGCGAATCGTCGAAGATTCGGGAGCCGGCCGGGTCGTCTCGGTGTTTGTAGCGATGGTGGAACCGACAGAGCAGTTGACCATTGGCGATCAAGGTTTGGCCGCCGTGTTCAACAGGTTTGATGTGGTCGTACTCACAGGTCGGCGCTGTTCTTCGGCAGCCGAAGTGTCGACAGCGGTTATCCCGCAGCCGGATCATTCGTTTCTGGATCTCACCGAAGTGACGGCCGCCTGCTCTGTCGCCAACGATGTTGCCAGCCCGGTCGAGTCGGTGAATTCGGATCCGGGCCCCTTTGGCTTGGATCCGATCGACGATGGCCGGCGGGATGAGCGTGCCACGGGCGGTTCGGGGCCAGTAGATGGTGGAGAAACCCAGATCGGCTGGTTTCGGCAGCCGGTCGGCAGCGCAGCTCGAGTCTCGGAACGTCAGCGCATCGCTGTCTTCAGGTTTGACGATCTCGAGCCGAGCCCGATACTTCCCGTCTGGATTCAAGACCAACTCGACCACAGCATCACCTAGGGCCTGCGACGGCTTGTTCAGTTCGGTGCGGTGTTTGGGAGCTTCGGTCTCGATCGTTTCGACGAAAGGCTCAGCGTGTTCTGGACCGACGGTGCCCGAGTAGTGGACGTTACCGAACAGGTCGAAGCCGTACTGGAAGTGCTGGGCGGCCTGGTTGGCGATGTACTCATCGAGCGCCGCGTCCTCGTCGGCGTGGGCTCGCCAGCGGGCCAGGTAGTCGGCGAACTCCTCCGGCGTACAGAGCTCGGCGAGATCAACCAAGGCCTGCTCTGCGGCGGCGAACTGATCACGGTCGACCTGCCGCCACACCGGGTGGAGCACCTCGATATGGCCGGGCCCGATCCGACCCGCCAGCAGGGCCTCATAAAACAGCACGTATCGGTCAGGTGCAGAGCCGATGAGATCCATCCTGGCGCTCCCACGGCGGGTCACACCGCAGCTCGAGTTGACGAGTGCGGTCATCGACCGGGCGCCTTTAGTGAGCGACGAAGCCTGGCCTTCGGACACCGCCATGAACCGTGCACTCACGGTTCGAACGCGCTCGGCAGCTCTCACCATTGCCACGGTGTGCTCGGCGAGCTGCTCTCGGGACAAGCCGGCGCAATCGACCCGGGACAATCGCTCCAGGGTGCGGGTTGCCGCCAGCATGACCGTACGCTCGACCGCCAACGGGCCGGTCATCCTGTCGCAGTGATCACCGCTGTTCCGCTCATCCGCCGATGCCATACATCCACCCTATTCATGGGGTGTGACACAGTCCTTCGAACGCTCTGGCAACCGGTTTGCCCCTTGCGCTCGCTGCGGGCCGTCGCCACACTGAACCAATGGCGGTCGCTGTCCAGGATGCGGGAACGGTCGATGACGCACCTGCTCCATCCAATTTCACCCTTGCGCTGGGAATGACAGCCCTCGTAGCCGACCTCAGCTTCTACTACACCACGTTCGTGGGGCTGCTCGTTGGAATCGCACTTGGCTCACTGACCTGGGTGGCGGCTCGTGCCGAGCTGCGCTCACTCGCGATCGGCGGCGGCACGCCAGGTGATCGATGGAACCGTCGAAAGGCGAGAACCTCGCTGGCTCTGGGAGCCACCTCAACGGTTTTATCTGCGGTGGCGTTAGTCGCCGTGCTGGCGATCGTGTTCTGGTCGGCTGCCACTGAGCAGCTCAACGCCGAGTTCATACTCACCTGAGGAGCGCAGTCGGCGGTTTACAGCCCGAGTTGCCGGCCGGCTAGATCCTTCATGATCTCTTCGCTGCCGCCACCGATGGCCTGCACCCGCACCTCTCGATACAGCCGCTCTACCACGTCGCCTCTGAGGTAGCTGGCACCACCCAGGATCTGTGCCGCCTCGCGGGCACAGAACTCGAAGGTCAGGGTTGCATCGACCTTGGCCTCGGCGATCTCAGCGACCGGATCGTCGCCCTGGTTCAGACGCCAGCTCAGCACCTCGAGCCACGCCTCGCAGGCGTTGATGCGGCGGTCCATGTCGACCAGCTTGTGACGGATCACCTGGTGATCAGCCAATCGTTTGCCGAAGGTGTGACGCTCGCGGGCCCAGTCGAGTGCCGCTTCGTAGCAGAGTCGGGCGAAGGTGATCGATTGGGTGGCGAGATCGATTCGTTCGGCATTGAAGTTGGTCACGATGTAGTTGAAGCCGGCGTTCTCCTCACCAAGAAGGTTCCCGGCCGGAATCCGTACATCGTCGAAATACAGGGTGGCGGTGTCGGACGCAAGCCAGCCCATCTTGTCGAGCTTTGCCTTGCTGAGACCATCAGAATCTCCCGGGATCACGACCATCGAGATGCCGGCCGGACCGTCACCGCCGGTGCGGACCGCGGTGGTGATCCAGTCGGCTCGCATGCCGGAGGTGATGAACGTCTTCGATCCATTGACCACGTAGTGGTCGCCGTCTCGGCGAGCAGTGGTGGTGATGCGGGCCACGTCGGAACCACCGCTCGGCTCGGTGATGGCCAGAGCTCCGATGTGCTCACCGGCCATACAGGGCGGAAGCACCTGCGCTTTGAGTTCGTGGCTGCCGTATTTCTCGACCGGCGGCAGCCCGATGTAGTTGCTCAGCATGCCGGCCACGACACCCCCGGATCCGGACCGGGAGAGCTCCTGCATGATGACCATTCTCATCAGAGCATCGCGCTGACCATGTCCTCCGTATTCGGCACTGAACCCGTCGCCGAACAGATCGAGGGCACCAGCCTTCTTGTACAGCTCCCGCGGAAATTCACCAGCCTCATCCCATTCGTGAGCATTGGGTGTGATCTCAGCCGAAACGAAGTCGCGCAGGGCAGCTCGAAAGGCCGCGTGATCCTCGTTGAAGAACGGATTCGATACCGGTGTCGACGACATGACGACCAGTCTTGCAGGTGCTGATCCGACGCCCCAACCGACGGTCCGAGCGCTTGTGACAAACGGCATTTTGTTCGGGCAGAAGTTCTGGCCAACGACACTTCTGCGCTACCCTCGCCCGCCGTGGGTTACGCGCCCGAGGAGCTGGTCCTCGACTCGATTCATGGCAAGCCGTACGCCGTTCGTGACTGGCTGACCTCGTACCCTTTGCTACTGGTATCGCTCGACCCGTACACCCACGAGAGCGCATGGATTCTCGAAACCGCAGGGCGCTTTCTTGACCACTTCACTCCGGCCAATGTGCGAACCGCCTGGCTTTGCACCACCGACGCCGACGGGTGTCGCCAGTTCCTCGGCCCCTGGGCCGAGAAGTTCCTCACCTTCGCAGATGACGACCGCACCGTCATAAACGCCCTTGGCATCGAGCGGCTGCCGGCCCTCACCGCGGTGTATTCGGATCTCAGCTACGCCACAGCTTCGGGATGGGATCCGACCGCGTGGCGCGAAGTTACCGCTCACCTCGCCAAGCTATTGAGCTGGAGTCGCCCGATGATCCCCCGTCCGGGTGATCCGCTGCCGTACCAAGGCACGCCCGCCCAGGCCTGAACCCGTCACCGCGTCGTCACGTCAGAGGGTTCGAATGCTCCTCAGGTCGGCTGAGGCCACCTCGATCACGCCGTCGCTGCATTGGACGCTGACGCCCCGAGGACCTGCGGCGAGGATGGTTCCGGTGATGACTCCTTCTCCGGTGTGAACCTGAGAGTTCCGACCGAGAAGTCGAGTGGGATCAACTGGGCTGTGCATCTTCTTGCCTTTCGTAACCGCGCTCCGTTGAGCGATCACAGGTTCAATCTACGGCACCACAGCACCGGACTGTAGGCAAAGGTGAGAATCGACCCAAAGATCGAAGTCGTATCACCCAACGGAGTTGTCCACCGGACTACCCAACCCACCTCGGATCGAAACTTCGCGGCGGTGAGCGTGTGTCCGGGGCTGGCGGCGGTCAGCCCCGAACACGCTCTGACCACGAGCGAGAGAGGTGTCGCCCGCAGCGAGTGCACCCATTCGTGGAGAAGCATGGGTGATCTGCTTGTTGAACTATCGACACATGTGGCGCAAACCTGAACTCTTTGTCGGGTCGCGCCTGCGGCGCTACGGTCCGGATCGGTATGGGCCCTCTTGCTGGTATCAGAATCGTCGAGCTCGCCGGCATCGGTCCGGGACCATTTGCCGCAGGGCTCCTTTCGGACATGGGCGCCACGGTGATCCGGGTGGATCGACCTCTCTCGGGGCGAACCGACAGGCCAGCGGTCGACACGCTGAACCGGGGCCGCAAGTCGATCGCCGTCGATCTGAAACACCCCCGTGGAGCCGAAGTGGTCCTCGGGTTGGTCGCCTCGGCTGATGCCCTGCTCGAGGGGTTCCGCCCCGGGGTCACCGAGCGCCTCGGGATCGGACCTTCGGAGTGTTTGGAAGCGAACCCCGCCCTCGTCTACGCCCGGATGACGGGATGGGGGCAGGACGGCCCGTATGCGTCGGTGGCGGGGCACGACATCAACTACATCGCCCTGTCCGGCGCCCTGGGACTCCTGGGTCGAGCCGGCCAGAGCCCGGTTCCGCCGATCAACCTCGTCGGCGACTTCGGCGGGGGCGCCATGTACTGTGCCTTCGGCATCCTGTGCGGCATCCTCGAGGCACAACGCAGCGGCCGGGGTCAAGTGGTCGACGTGTCGATGGTCGACGGATCTGCCGGCCTCACCAACATGATGTGGGGATTCAAGGCGATGGGGCTCTGGTCCGATGAGCGCGGCGTCAACATGCTCGATACCGGCGCCCACTTCTACGATGTGTACGAGTGCGCCGACGGCGAGTACGTGAGCATCGGGTCGATCGAACCGCAGTTCTATGCCGAACTGCTACGGCTCACCGAACTTCACGACGATCCCGAGTTCGCCGATCAGATGAGCCGCCACAAATGGCCCGCCCTCAAAGCCCGTTTGGCCGAGGTCTTCGCTCAGAAGACACGCGCCGAGTGGTGCCACATCATGGAGGGATCCGACGTCTGTTTCGCTCCCGTCCTGTCCCTCGACGAGGCCGCCGCCCACCCCCACAACGTGGCACGGGGTACGTTCACCTCGATCGATGGTGTCGTGCAGCCAGCCCCCGCACCGAGGTTCGAACGAACCCCCGCCGCCATTCAGGGTCCGCCGGTTCATCCGGGGACTCATACCGACGAAGTTCTTACGCTGGCCGGTCTCGAGGATGAAATCGACTCGCTGAGGGCCTCGGGGGCGGTCGGCTAGGTCGGGGGCCACCCTCGCCGCCGAACTGTGTCACACCCCCTCGTCATCATGGGGCCATGACACACATCCCCCTCCCCAGCAGCTCTCAGCATCCCGCTCACCCAGCTCAACGGGTGGCTTTGGCCAGGCTGGCCAAAGCGTTCGGCCCGATCTCCTTCGTCGAGCGCGATCCTGTCGAATCCGGTCTTGTCGAACGCAACGGCACCCCCGGGCCCGTTCGGCATCGACCACTTCGATCGGCGGCCTAAGTGGGCAGGGCCTCGCATACGTCGAGGGCATCGAAGTACAGCCCATAGAACCGGTCGGTCATCCGTCCCGAGTAGAGCACCCCGAGGTCGTCCACTTCCATCGTCGAAGCAATCTCCTCCGCCACACACGGTGCGTCGCCGCTGGAAACCCCCTGCTCCACGAGCTGAGGTCCGAGTTGGTCGATGACCCTCGACCGGTCACCGCACACAAAGATCGCTTCGAACTGCCGTCGCTGGAATCTGAGCTCGCGGTCGGCGGCGGCCAGGACGTCTGTGAGCTCCCAGAACCCGATCTGGTCCTGGAGCGAGGCGACCGCACAACCCGCCACTTCGAGCGACACATTGTTGGCGGCAGCAAAGGCCGCCACGAGCTCCTCGGCCACCTGCTGGTCGAGCCCACACGTCCGCACCGCATCGAGCTGATCGGCGGCGAATCGATCGAGCGCGTCGGTCGACATCGACGATGCGTCGGTGGTCAACACAACCAACTCATCATCTGAGTAGGTCTGTTGAAGATGATCCACAACACACTGGGCATCGTCGGCGGTCATCTCCGGACGGGCCGCACGGAGGCTCGCCGTGAAGTCTTCATCACCTGGCCCGGACGCACATGAGGCGGCCAGCAGCGACAGCGCTCCAGCGAGCACGGCTCGTCGGGCGGTGGTTCGGGGATCAAGCAGGGTCAACAACCCTGTCAGTTAACCATCTTCTCCCGGCCGGCCCAGTACGGGTCACGAAGCTTGAACTTCTGAAGCTTGCCGGTCGCGGTGCGGGCCAGCTCGCGGCGCATCTCCACCGACGTCGGGCACTTGTAATGCGTCAGGCGGTCCCGGCAGTACTCGATGAGATCGCCTTCGGTGGCCGCAGACCCCTCGCTCAATACCACGAGGGCCTTCACCGTTTCGCCCCATTTCTCATCGGGGACTCCGATCACGGCCACCTCGTCGACGTCGGGGTGGGAGAACAGCACGTCTTCCACCTCGATGGAGGAGACATTCTCACCGCCGGAGATGATCACGTCCTTCTTCCGGTCGGTGATGACGTAGTACCCCTCGTCGTCCCGATAGCCGCCGTCGCCGGTGTGGAACCAGCCGCCGGCCAAGGCCTCGGCGCTCGCCTCCGGGTTGTCCCAGTAGCTCTTGAGAATGTGGTTCCCCCGGCTCAGGAACTCCCCGCTGGGCGACACATCCATCGTGATGCCGATGCTCGGCACGCCCTGCCGTGAAAGCTTCACCGCTCGTTCGGAGGGCTCCAGCTCGTCCCACTCCGGCCGCGCCCGGTTGATCGTGATCAGCGGCGCGGTCTCGGTGAGGCCATAGATCTGGATGAACTCCCAGCCCAAGTCGGTTTCGATCCGTTCGATTATCGCCGTGGGAGGCGGGGCGCCGGCACACACGATTCGGACCCGACCAGAACCTGGGATCGGACCATCCCAATCACGGGCGGCGTCGAGGACGGCGGTGGCCACCGCTGGCGCACCGCACATCAGAGTGACGCCGTGCTCCTCGACCCGGCGGAGGATCTCGGCCCCGTCGACCTTACGCAGCACGACATGCGGGACGCCCATCCCAGTGACGGTGTAGAGCATGCCCCAGCCGTCACAGTGAAACATCGGCAGGGTGTGCAGGTAGACGTCGCGATCGGAAACTCCCACGTGCCAGCCGAAGGTGACCGCATTGGTCCACCTCGCCCGATGGGTCTGTTCAACCCCTTTGGGGCGCGCGGTGGTTCCGCTCGTGTAGTTGATGCTGGCGGTGGCATCTTCGTCAGGTTCCCACGGTTCGGGCTCACCCTCACCGCCCAGCCAATCGGCGTCGGAATCGGGGCCGATGATCCATTTGCGTTGGCACTCGATGTCACCGAGGTCGTCTTCGAGTTCGGGGTCGATCAGCAGGGCCTGAGCCCCGCTGTGCTCCACGATGTACTCGACCTCACCCCGACTGAGTCGGAAGTTGATCGGCACGAAGACCCGACCGTTGCCGGAGACGCCATAGAACGACTCGAGCAAACGCGCTGAATTGTGCGACACCATCGCCACCCGGGCCCCGAAGGGGATGCCCATCCGGTCCATGGCGACACCCATCTGGCGCCTGACATCGGCCAGATCGGCGTATGTGATCGTCGGCCTAGGTGAGGCAGGCTGGTTGGGTTCATCGATGATGGCGATCCGCTCCGGGTAGACGGTGGCCGCGCGATCGAGGAAGTCATTGATCGTGATTGGGACCTTCATGTGCACGAACGTAGTGGACCACTGACGACAACGGAAAAGTTGCCGATAGGAACGTGTGGCTCCCACGGCACCACCCGCCGCAGGTTCGGTGTGGATCAATACCCCTTCCCACTCGTGGGAAGATTTGCGCGGTCTCCCAACGGTGCTGCTGTTCTGGTCAGCGGGCTGTGACGCGTCGTGGCTGCTGCTGCGCCGCTACGAAGACCTGCAGCGACGGTTCGGAGCCAACCTCCAAGTCATCGCCGTTCACTGCCCTCGCGTTGAGGCGGCTCAGCCGGTTCAGCCGGTGATGGACCAAATCGCCCGCATGCACCTCTCTCTTCCGGTGTTGCACGACCCCGAACTCGAAACGTTCGGCCGCTACTCGCCGGGCGGCTGGCCCGCCGCGGTCTTCATCGATCACCGTCAGAAAGTGAAAGGTGTTGTTCTCGGGAGCAACTCCGACATCAGCGAAGACGTCGCCAACTACCTCGGTGCTGTTCCGAGCCAAGAGCCACCTCTGTTCAAAGTTGGCTTTCGTTCGCCTCGCCCCATCAGCGAGTTCGCATGGCCCTCGGGTGTGGCGCTGTTGGATGGGTCAGGAACAGTGGCTGTGGCCGATCAAGGACACAACCGGGTCGTAGTGGGAGTGGTCGATTCGAGGTCGGGCACGCTGTCCTCCACCGCCGTAATCGACGGGGTTCACCGTCCGGGTCGTCTGGCTGCCCTGAACGATGGCCTCGTGGCTGTCACTCAGCCAGACGACGGAGCGGTGTGCCTGATCGATCTTGATCTTCGATCGGTCCATCCTCTGGCCCGGGGCATGCTCCGCCCGGTGGGGATCGCCGCCGATCGCGACGGATCCCTGGTTGTGGCCGACGCCGGCGCCGATCAGTTGTTTCGGATCGACAGCGCAGCGATCGCCGACCGCCGTTTGTCCGCGCCCCAACTCATCGCCGGCTCGGGTTTCACCGGGCAGAATGATGGCAAGGGCGGCCGGGCGACAC
>JABDJU010000077.1 GCA_013003325.1 Acidimicrobiales bacterium | reverse complement strand
GCTCGGCGCTGCCCCTCGGCGGGTGGCGCAGCGGGTGTTCATTCCGCTCCTTCGACCGGCGCTGGCCGGCGGCATCGGATTTGCGGCGGCGGTGAGCCTCGGCGAATTCGGTGCGAGCGGATTCCTGGCTCGAGGACGTTCCTCCTATACCGCTCCACAGGCGATCTTCGGCTTGATCGGCCAGCCGGCCGCAGTGCTACAGGGTCAGGCGGCGGCGCTGTGTGTGCTGCTAGGGGTCGTGATCGTAGCCCTCGTCGTGGTGATCGATAAGGTGCGGGGCTCTCAGATCGGAAGCTGGCTGTGATCAGCAGCGAGCTGTGATGGGCGGTAGAACGTGAGAGGCCTCGAGGTGCGGCAGCTGTCGGTCTCTCTCGAGGGGACCTCGATCCTGAGCGACGTCTCATTGAGGGTCGAGGGCGGCTCGGTGCTGGCGGTGCTGGGTCCCAGCGGTAGCGGCAAGTCGACGCTGTTGCGGGCGATCGCCGGGCTGATCCCCAGCGATGGTGCCATCGAACTCGACGGACGCGACATCGCGAGCGTGCCAACCCATCGACGGGGCATCGGCCTGATGTTCCAGAGCCATGCCCTCTTTCCGCACCTGACGGTGGCCGACAATGTGGCGTTCGGTCTGGTGGAACTTGGCTGGTCGAGCACCGACATCGACCGGCGGGTCGAGGATCTGTTGGAGCTGGTTGAACTCGGCCATGCCGAGGACCGGTCGGTCGCAACGCTGTCGGGTGGAGAAGCTCAGCGGGTCGCCCTGGCTCGTGCCTTGGCCCCCGAACCGTCGCTGCTGATGCTCGATGAGCCCCTCGGATCGCTCGATCGGAGGCTGAGGGAGGAGTTGGCTGATTCCCTCGCCTCGCTGCTGCGTACTGTTGACACGACGGCGTTGTACGTCACCCACGATCAGGAAGAGGCCAGCCTGGTGGCCGACCGAATGCTGATCCTGGAGCAGGGCGCGGTCACTGCCACCGGCAGGCCCGCCCCGCTCTGGCAGTCACCGCGCTCTGCCTGGATCGCACGGTTTCTGGGTCACCCCAACGTGAGCGAGGAAGCGATGGTGCCGGTGCCGGCCGTCTCCCTGGTGCCCGATGGGATGCCAGCCACCGTCGGCTCGTGCCGGTTCGTCGACGGTGTCTGGCGGACCGAAGTCATCCTCGATCAGCCCGTGGTCGGACTCGACCGGTTGGTCCTCCACGCCCCGTCGCCCCATGCCGAAGGCTCGGAGACCTCGGTCCGGGTCGACTTCGATCAGATCCATCGGTTCCCGTCCTGATCCCGCCCGGATTCTGACCCGGTGGGACGGGCCGAGCCGCAGTTCGGTACCGTCGAAGGTGTGGAAGGATCGACGCTATGAGTCGTCGGCACCCCAACAGCTCGCGCCCCGACGACGGTGAAGCCCAGAAGAGCTCGATCGGCCAGGTGCAGTTCCTCGACGACGCCGACCACGATTCCCAGCTCAGCGTGTCCACGGTGCGTCGGGCCGGTGGCTCCCGCATCCGCATTGGGTTGCTGGCATTGATCGCTGTGCTCATACCGGTCACCATCGCCGCGATCTCACAAGGCTCGGGGACCGAGGACGGCACCGAGGTGGCCGAAGGCGACGACGAGCCAAACGTCGATGCCGCCGACCCGGTCCCGCCGGCCAACGACTTCGATGAGCTGCGGGCCTACGGCTCCGGTGGGGTGTTGCCCGACAATCGCTATTCCGAAATCGATCGAGCCCTCGACGCAGTAGTCGTTGCCGGGTCGATCGGTGACGCTCAAACCAAGCCCTTGCAGCTCTACGGTCCGGCACCCCGGCTCGAAGTTTTTCCGGCCGGCAATCGGGCGCTCGAGGATTTGACCTTCGACGCCTCCGGCAACTGGCTGGCCGGTGTCTACACCAATCAGTTCCAGCAAGAGGTGCTGATGGTCGGTCGGGTCGACGGCGACGAATGGACCATGGACTCGGTGTCGGTCGGGATCCATGGCTTCGCGTGGCATCCGGCCAACGCCGGCGAGATCGCCTTCGCCAAACCGAATCATCTCTCACCGACGGTCACCGAAGTCGTGGCCGAGGACTACACGCGGACCCGGGTGTTCAGCCGTCGATTCCGGGCCGACTTCCCTGGACGTCTCCGGCTCTGGGGAGATTGGGGAATGGCTTTCGACGAGCCGGGCCCGACGCCCCTCACCACCGTGGCCACCTATGGCGATCAAGCCGATTCGAATGCGCCGACCGTGCTGGAACCCCTGGTCACGTCGGTGCCGGGTCGGGCGAT
The DNA here is from genome assembly GCA_013003325.1 of Acidimicrobiales bacterium. Taxonomy (GTDB): domain Bacteria; phylum Actinomycetota; class Acidimicrobiia; order Acidimicrobiales; family SZUA-35; genus JABDIY01. The sequence goes on along the minus strand of JABDJU010000077.1, from coordinate 2,889 downwards.
GGGCGAGCTCGGCCACAATCGGGTTCTGATCGACGGAGCCGACCAACCCACGATCGTCAACACCAACACCGCCGTCTTCGTGACCAACGACTGGATCCACCCCACCGCCGAAGTACTCGAGATGTCCAGCTCCCCGTCGGGGAAGTATTCGGTGGTCCTGGTCGGCGGCCGCGGCTCCGATGATTCAGCCGGTGGAAAGGTGCTGTTGCTTGCCGCCGACCCGGCGACGGTGGAAGATGCCGCCGAGCTTCTGTTCACCACCGCCGGCCCCACCACCTTCGACTGGACCCCGGATGGCCGGTTTGTCGTCGGGTACGCGCCGGCGGTCCTCCTGCCCGACGGAACCCGCCAGAGCGCCGCATCGGTCACCGTGTACGACCTCGACCGTGGCCTCTTCATCGGACGCGACGTTCGGGAAGCAGGGACCGGCAACCTCGATCTGCGGTTCGGTGCCGACGCCGTGGCCTTCCAAGAAACCCTCAACGACTGATACAACTGACACGATGCTGATTCTCCTTTCCCCCGCAAAGTCGCTCGACTACGAGACCCCGCTGGCGACAAAGAAGCACAGCCAACCCCGCATGCTCGAACGCGCCACCGAACTGGTCGAGGTGCTGGCACCGATGGGTCCGCAGAAGCTGGCCAAAATGATGGGTATCTCCGCCCCGCTGGCCGAAGAGAACGCCGCCCGTTTCCTCGACTGGTCGACCCCGTTCACCACCGACAACGCCCGCCCCGCGGTTCTCGCATTCAACGGCGACGTGTATCGAGGCCTCGACGCCACCAGCTTCTCCGAGCGAGACTTCACCCACGCCCAGAAGACCATCCGCATCCTGTCGGGCCTCTACGGCGTTCTCCGCCCGCTCGACCTCATGCAGCCCTACCGGCTCGAGATGGGCTCGAAACTGAAAACCTCGGCCGGTCGCGACCTCTATCAGTTCTGGGGATCCGACATCACCGACATCCTCAACAAAGACCTGGCCGAAAGCCCGGGCGCCCGAGCGGTGGTCAACTTGGCCAGCAACGAGTACTTCAGCTCGGTCAAGGCATCAGAACTCGACGGAACGCTGCTCTCGCCCCGCTTCCTCGATGGCACGGAGGGGGAGGAGCCGAAGGTGAAGGCCTTCTTCGCCAAGCAGGCCCGCGGGGCGATGGCGGGTTGGATCGTGCGCAATCGGGTTTCGTCGATGAGTGGTCTCCGCGATTTCGACGGGATGGGCTACCGCTACGACCCGGCCCGGTCCACCAGGGCCGAACCAGCTTTCACCCGGGTGAGCTGAGCGGCATGGCCAGATACTTCACGGCCGACCTGTTCTCGTTCCTCAACGAACTCAAAGACAACAACACCCGCCAGTGGTTCGGCGACAACAAGGACCGCTACGAAAAGCTCATTCGTCAGCCGGCGCTCCAGTTCATCGAAGACTTCAGGGAACCGCTTCACTCCATCAGCCCCCACTTCGAGGCGAACGCCAAAACCGTGGGTGGCTCACTGTTCCGAATTCACAACGACGTTCGCTTCAGCAAGGACAAGACCCCCTACAAGACCCACGTGGGCATCCACTTCCGGCACGAACGGGCCAAGGACGCCCACTCGCCCGGCTTCTACGTGCATCTCGAACCGGGCAACTGCTTCACCGGTGCCGGACTGTGGCGACCGGAAACCAAGCTGGCCTACGAGATCCGGCACTACATCGCCGACCATCCCGACCAATGGGCCAAGATCATGGGTCGCAAGGCGTTTGCCGATCGATTTGAATTGCAGGGCGATTCGCTGAAGCGCCCACCGAAGGGGTTCGATGCCGAGCACCCCCTGGTCGACGACCTGAAGCGCAAGGACTTCATCGCCATTTCGAAGTTCACCCAGCGTGAGGTCACCTCAGCATCGTTTCTCGACAAGCTGCACGAGCGACTGGCGGTGAGCGGCGACTTCATGAAGTACATGTGCGAGGCGGTCGGCGTGCCCGCCTGAGCGCTACGGCGACGTCGTGAACTGAACGAACACCGGCTCGCTGAGATCGCCGTTGCGGTTCACCGCCTGAATCGTCACGGTATAGGCCGTGTTCGGTGTCAGCGGGGGAGAGAACGCCGGGTCGCCGGCCAGGATCACGTGGTTGAACCAGCAGCGCTCCACGTCGGGGAACCCCCCGCCGCCCTCTTCGAAATCGCCCACTTGGTATCGAGAGCCGACGCATTCGTCGCTGCGCCAGCGGATCTCGGCTCCGGTGCTCGAGGTGCTCACGACGGTGACGTCTAGAGGGGGATCGGGAGTGCCCCTGGACTCACCAAAGGTGGTCGACGTCGTTGCTGGCGCCGACGTGACCGGCACGATTGTCTGGGAGATCGACGTTGGGGCGGCGGTGGCGGGCGCAGCCGTCGTCGGCGATTCCGTCGCGCCTGTCGTTGTCGTCGGGGGAGCGGTGGTGGCAGCCGCGACGGCCCGAGGGGGAGCGCCGTCAGAGAATCGGGCGTAGCTCACCGCCGCCAGCGTGACCGAGAGGACCGCGACGAGGGCGATCAAGAACATGCGGACCGGATCGTTGGGGCTGGAGAACTGGTGGTCGGGCGATGACGAATCGTCCAGATAGCTGTCAGGGTCGAGCAGCGGGGAGGCGGCCATGCGGGCCGTCGTTGCCTCTTCTGCGTCTGGTTGCCACCAGGACCACTGGTCCTGTTCCTCCGACTCCACCAACTCATTCTGTCAACAGAAACCCAGCGTGCGGCATCGGGTCACTGGACCCTGGCCATCACTTGCTACCGATGGGTAACTTGGGGTACGATAAACCTATTACCTCGCGGTAACTAATGCCGATAGGTACACGGATTCGACATCCTCCCCCAAAGACCAAGAGGCACATTTGACATGAGCGACTTCTCACTAGAGATGAATGA
>JABDJU010000059.1 GCA_013003325.1 Acidimicrobiales bacterium | reverse complement strand
TCGAAGAGGTAGTCGTCGATGATCAGCCCGCTTCCGTCCCAGTCATCGTTCCATTTGGTGGGCTTGACCGCATTCGAGTTCAACTTCCAGAGGGCTTCTGGCTCCGGGCGGTCGATGGCAACAACGTGATAGTTGTTGTCGCGACTACCGGTGTAGAGCAGCGGGTAGCCGTCGGGGTCGATCGTGATCGAACCCTTGATGATGTCACCGGTCTGGTACGGGCCGTAAACCTCTTCACCGGTGAGTGGATCGAGGAATGTGACGTTGCGGTCGTACCCGCCGAAGGCAAGCCACCACGTACCTTCAGGCTCTCCGGCCGATGCCGGCGGCTGGAAAACGGAGGGCTGGCCGGTCCAGCCCGATCCGCACCACACTTTGGTGGTTCCTCCCACCGGTGAATTTGCGCATCCGATGTCGTGGGTCCACGCAACGGTCGGGTTCGTCGGCGCGTTGCGACCGTAGAAGCTGCGGGTGGGGTTGCCTCGGAAGGTGAGAAGGCCTTCGACGGCCCCGAGTTCGGACCACGGAAGGCCCGACGACGTGGGGTCGACCCATCCCTGATAGGGAGGGGTCGCGGTGGTCGTCGTGGTGGGAGTCGTCGTGGTTGTCGTCGTGGACACAACCGTGGTGGGGGCGGTGATGGCGGTGCCAGCCACCTCCGGTGATTCTGAAGAGTCAGTTTCGGCCCCGAGCCCGAACGGGAGATCGGTTCCGGTGAGTTCGGTCGCCCAGAGGCCGACCGAGGCGAGAGCGGTGACGATCGCTGAAATCAGGAACGCAACCGACCGGTTCATCGTTATCCCAGTCCGCCCTCGGCGACCAACCGTTCGAGGGTGAGTTCGGGGTGGTCGCTGAGCACGCGGTCCATCCAGTATTTGCTCTCGAACAGGGCGAGGTGCATCCCGTTGGCCCGCTGGAGCACATCGACTCCCTGCATGGCCCGCAGCTTGGGTGAGCTGGCTGAGTCGGTCTTGCGGGCGATCGAGTAGCGGGTGCCGGTGAGTTCTACGGGTGCACCGAACTCGTTCTCGAGACGGTTGACAGCTACCTCGAACTGGAGTTGGCCGACCGCGGCGAGCACGGGGGCCTGGTCGCCGATGTCGGGGTCGCGCAGCACTTGAACGGCTCCCTCTTCGTCGAGCTGGGCGATGCCTTTGCGGAACTGTTTGAACTTGGAGGTGTCGCGGACCCGGGCGACCATGAAGTGTTCAGGGGCGAAGGCGGGCAGCGGTGGGAACTCGGCGGCTTCGCCAGCGTAGATCGCGTCGCCGACTCGCACGTCGTTTGCGTTGACCAGGCCGAGGATGTCGCCCGGAAACGCGGTGTCGACGGTTTCTCGGTCTTGGCCGAACAGGGTCTGGGCGTATTTGGTGGAGAACTGTCGCCCGGTACCGCCAGCGACCGCGAGCATGCCCCGTTCGAACTGGCCCGAGCAGACCCGCACGAACGCGATGCGGTCGCGATGGCTCTTGTCCATCCCGGCCTGAACTTTGAACACGAGTCCGCTGAAGTCGGAATCGACGGCACGGCGGCGGCCGTCGGCCAGTGGCTTGGGTGATGGCGCCGGCACGAGGTCGACCACGCCGTCGAGCAAGGCTCTGATCCCGAAATTGGTCATGGCCGAGCCGAAGAACACCGGAGTGGACTCGCAGGCCAGGAAGGTCTTCTGATCGACGGTGCGGTCGAGCATGTCGAGCAGCTCTACCTCCTCTTGGGCGGCGGTCCACACATCACCTTCGTCGATCAGAGCCTGCTCGGCGGGGACGATCTCCTCCGGTGCGATGGTTGACCCACGAGCGGTGCGTTCGAACCGGACGTAGTTCCCCGAGGGTCGGTCGATGATCCCTTTGAACTCACCGGCCAGGCCGACGGGCCAGGTCACCGGCGTCGGTTCGACGATCAGCGTCTGTTCGATCTCGTCGAGCAGTTCGAGGGCGCCCTTGCCGGGGCGGTCCCACTTGTTGATCCAGGTGAGGAACGGGATCTCGCGCTCGCGGCAGACCTCGAACAGCTTGAGGGTCTGCTGTTCGATGCCCTTGCCGGCGTCAAGCACCATGACCGCAGCGTCGGCGGCGGCCAGCACCCGATATGTGTCTTCGGAGAAGTCTCGGTGACCGGGGGTGTCGAGCAGGTTGATGATGCAGTCTCGGTACTGGAACTGCAGTGCCGCCGAGGTGATCGAGATGCCGCGCTGTTGTTCCATCTCCATCCAATCGGAGGTGGCCGCTCGGCGTCCTTGCCGGGCCTTGACCGCTCCGGCGCCAGCGGTGAGGGCGCCCCCGTAGAGCAGAAACTTCTCGGTCAGCGTGGTCTTGCCCGCGTCGGGGTGCGAGATGATCGCGAACGTCCGCCGACGCGCCGCTTCAGTCTTGATATCCGGCAAACCCACCGCAGAAGTCTACGGGGCTGCGAGTGCTCGCCACGTGTCACATGGCCCAGCGTCTGAGACCGAGCGGTCCACCGAACCGTTGCGAGCGACGACAACCGAACCTGCGTGGCAACGCTCCCCCCGAAGGGCAAAGCACCGTTCCGGGCCGACCCGGGGCAGTCGTCCGCCGTTGCGAGCGACGACAACCGAACCTGCGTGGCAACGCTCCCCCGAAGGGAAAAGCACCGTTCCGGGCCCACCGGGGACAGTCGTCCGCCGTTGCGAGCCGAGCGAGGCAGGGACCACGAAGCGAGCGCAGCGAGCGAGGACGTGGGCCCGTAGGAGCGAGCGACGACAACGGAACCTGCGTGGCAACGCTCCCCCGAAGGGGAAAGCACAGGAGAGTTCTTGCCATGGGCAAGAACTCTGAGGAACCCTGCGGGTTCCCGTGGAGCTGAGGGGAATCGAACCCCTGACATCTGCCTTGCAAAGGCAGCGCTCTACCAACTGAGCTACAGCCCCGATTGAGGAGTTTGCATCTTAGCGCTGATCATCGGGCCGGGGTCACGAATACTTCGATCCATGAGTCGGTGTCGATCACTCGATCGGCGAGTCGGGCGATGTCGCTTCTGCTGGTGTCGGCAACGATGCTGAAGCCGGCTTGGTTGGTGAGCACGGGTCCGTCTTCGGTGCTCTCTTCCAGGAGCTGGTCGATGATGTCGCCGTTGGAGATGAAGTTGTAGTTGTCGCCGATCACTGCGATGGCCCGTTCGTATTCGGCGGCGGTCGGGCCGGCGGTGTCGAGGTCGGTGAGTTCGCCGAGCAGTGTGGTGCGGATCTCGTCGAGCCGATCGGGGTCGCCGGCGACGTTGATGAACAGCTGGCTCTCAGCGTCGGGTTCGTCGATGAAGCTCACCGATGCCGAGCCACCGTTGTAGCTGGCGCCGAGCTGTTCCCGAATCTTGGTGAACAGTCGTTCTTCCATCACCGCTTGGAGGATTTGCGCGTGCACTCGGTCGACGTCGTTGTAGGCGGTGGGCGTCGTGAAGAGCATTGTGAGGATGCCGGCCCCGCCGGCCGGACCGGCGGTCTCTTCGACGGTGATGACCCCCGGTTGGCGGGGGTCGACGAGGTCGGCGAAGGTGTCGGACTGTCGTGCGGGGATCGTGCCGATGTAACGGCGGGCCAGATCCTCGACCGCCCCTTGACCGACATCGCCGACCACCACGAGCACCAGATCATCGACCCCCTGCATACGTTGCCGGTACAGGTCGAGAGCGAGGTCGGGGGTCAGGGTGTCGAGTTCAGCTCGGTCGAGCAGAGGGTTACGGTCGAGGTTGCCGCCGTTCAGTGCATCGGTGAGGGCCTGGTTGGCGGCTACCTGTGGCCGGTTCTGCACCGCTCGCAGCGCTTCGGTTTGTTGCAGGAGTACCCGATCGAACGCCGAATCATCAACCCTCGGCGCGGTGAGGTAGAGGTGGATCAGCTGAAAGGCGACTTCGAGATCTTCGGGCGATGCTTGGGCCTGAATACCTTCGCCGGTCTCGTAGACGAAGGGCTCGACGTACACCACCTTGTCTGTGAGGTACCGGTCCATGGCCACCTTCGAAAGATCGGACACGCCACTGGAGGCCACCATGGATACCGACGGGTCCAGAAGGGGTTGCGCCGCTGGTGGCAGCAGGGACCATCCACCCTCGGACAGTCCGAAGATGTCGACATTCCCTTCTGCGATCTGCGACTCGGCAAAGATCACCGTTGCGCCGTTCTCGAAGGCCCACTCCTGGCCACCGGCCGCCTCGAGGGTACGCACCGCTACCGGTTCTGCCGGGTCGGGTCGGTCCATGAGCGCGTCCAGCACCGCCACCTGTTCGAGTTGTTCATCAGCGGCTGAGGCGGTGTCGACGACGGCTTCCAGCTCTTCGACCGTCGGCAGTTCGGCCGGATCGGGTCCGACCACGAGAACCAACGGCTCGGAGTTCTCCATCAACCACCGGAAGTAGCCGGCCAGATCCGATGTGGTGACCGTGTCCAGCAAGGCGATGATCCGGTCGCGCCGATCGCCGGCGTCCGAGGCGTCAGCTCCGCCGAGAAAATGCTGGGTGTACAAGTCGGCCCATTGGGCGTCCTGGCGCGTTCCGATTCCAGCGAGCTCCCGTTCGAGATTGGCCCGCTCTGCTTCCTTGGCCCGCTCCAGCTCTGCGGGACTGAAGCCGTCCCGAGCGAGCGTTTTCATCAGCGACACGAACTCGCCGGTGCCTTCGGCGAGGTCTGGGCCATCGAGGTTGAAGCCGATGAATGACATCCGGCGGGCGACGTTGAACGGCTCGCCACGACCGCGCACGAGGCTGCTGGTGCCTGAGGTGATCGCCTCGTCGACCCGATTGGTGATGATCGTGGTGATCAGCGAGTCCCAGAGATCGAGTTGTTCTCCGCCGAAGGTGCCAGGGTTTCGGGACGGTGTGCGGTAGTCGATCGAGATGAATGTCCCATCGAGACCGGGATCATCGAGAACCTCGACGACCCGGGGGCCGTCGATGGCGATCTCGGGCTCCTCCCGGGGTGGGTGCT
>JABDJU010000037.1 GCA_013003325.1 Acidimicrobiales bacterium | reverse complement strand
CGCACCCGGCTCCCGACGGAGCGACCTCGGTCACGGAGGTGGGAATGTGAGAGCACATATCGGCCATCTGTCAAGCGTACCGGTTCCCTCGTCCCACCATTACGTCACCGTGACGGAACAATGCGCTATGCCCGGGCCAGGGCTGTACGGCGGCCCGGCGGTATTTCTGGCAGGCTCAGCCGGGGTCGACCCGCAAGTGCTCGAGGCGGTCGCGGGTTCCCGGCGGAGGATCGCTCAGTTCGATGACCTTGCTGCGATGGTGGGCACCGGAGGCGATCGACAGCTGCCGCGGCCTGACGTGCAACGCCGAGGCCAGCAGCTTCAGCACGGCGCGATTGGCTCGGCCGTCGACGGCCGGGTCAGTGACGGAGACGACCAGCGCATCGGCGGGACCCCAGGTACCGCCGACCGATGTCGACCGGGCACGGGGTCTCACGCGCACCTCGAAGCGGAGAGAATCGGCCATCGCCGGCAGCGTAGGGTGGCGGACGGCTCGTCTGTACAAGCGCCCATAATTCACGTTATGTAAAGTAACACACCGCTGCTCGCTCCCTCAGCTGATTCGTCCGGATTCGTACGCCAAGATCACGACTTCGACCCGATACCTTGCCTGTATCTCGACACCGAAGAGGCCGCCGGCCGGGAGCAGAAGCTCGGCCGAGCCGGCGGCCTGCCCTTCGTCGTCGCCACGGTTCGACCGCTACGACTGCAGGATGTAGAGGTTGAAGAACCCACCGTCGACGTCCGACAACGAGACCGACCTGAACCCGGCCTCGGCGGCCATCAACTCCAGCAGCCCTGGCCGGAGGACGGTACCGATCGCAGCCGAGTCCGCTTCGGCCTTGGATGCCGGCAGGCAATGAGTCACGCTCCAGCCGTACATCATCCGCTCCAGTTCATCGCCGGGCGCGATGAACCCGGCGGCGACCTTCTCATCGGCGATGAGGACGACTCCCCCGGGGTTCAGGGCGGTGCGTGCGGCCCGCAGCGCATCAATCGGTGCGGCCAGATCGTGCAGTGTTTCCACAATCAGGACGAGGTCGAAGCGCCCGTGATGCCCGATGGCAGCTGCATCGGCGCTCTCAAACCGAACGTTGACTCCCAAAGCCGCGGCGTTAGTCCTGGCGTCTTCGATGCTGGCATCATCCAGGTCGAACCCGACGATCTCGCTGCGGGGAAATGCCTTCGCAAGGGCGATCGTCGACCACCCCGTACCACACCCGAGATCGGCAACCCGACCACCGTCCCGCAAGCGAGCCACCGTCTCGGGCACGTCGGCTAACCACTCCGAGGCCAGCTCGTTTATCAGCGCCGGTCGATTGATGCCGCCCTGTCCATCACGAAAGGCCTTCCCGTAATGCGAATAGGGCACTCCCCCACCGGATCGGTACGCAGCTGCAACCTCAGGTAGCGCGTGACCCACCCCAGCGAGCATGTCTGCCAACGGTGAGACGTGGCTCGGATCGTCGGCGTCTACCAGCACGGCGCGCTGCTCTGGTGACAGTGAGTAGCGGCGCCGGTCCCAGGGCTCATCCCCTGCGTCGACGCCGACCAGGCCTGCCACCGCCTGCTGTTCGAGCCACTCCCTCGCGTAGCGCTCGGCTATGCCGGAATGCGCAGCCAACGCAGCCACCGTCCGTGGCTCAATCAGCGCGTCGTACAGACCCAGCGTGCGCCCCAGGTGTATCGAGAACATCTCGAGAGCCCCGGTGGCAGACTCGACGATCCTCTCGTCGAGGGTGGTTGATCGTGTTGTAGTGGTCATGTCGCTACTCCTCTCGTTGACCGTTCACACGAGAGGCGTGAGATTCAGCACGATTCTGTGAGGCGGAATCTCACGTTCGGTCCAGCGTCACGAGGCCGGCTCTCTAGCTGAGAGACCCGAAACCTCCCATCGCTCGGTGGGCTGGGGCTGATAGGAGCAGAACCGCCCAGTCTTGATCGACGTGCGTAGGTGGGACGCCAACCGCTCATCGGCCCGACTGATCTTTTCTACGGCATCCCGGATACGATGTGTGACCGCGGATCGGGCACGCTCGGCAGGTTCACCGACGGTTCGGCTTCGACCCCCTAGCCCGAACGAGGAGGTGAGTTCGGCCACCAGGAACTCGAGCTCGACCCGGAATCGGGTCGCCGACTCCTCGTCACCGAAGGCAACGGCCGATTCGATGTCCTCTTCCAGCTCGGTGATTCGCTTCTGGTAGTTGCGGCGAGAGGTCGCATCGAGGACCGGCCCGGCACTTCCCGACACGACGGCCGCCCCCATCAGATCGAGAGCCGCCACCTCCCGGCCCGGCTGAACCAAAAGCCGGACCAGATCCGCCATCCCCTTGATGGCGACGTGCTGGCTCTCATGCCCATGGAACACGAACACGCAGACATCACCGCCCAGCCTGACCTCATTTGGCAGATCAGCTTTCGTCTCGACTTCCGCCGCCCTCCGAAGTCGGTTGGACAGCTCCGGCGGCGACAAGGCGGCAACGGCCGGATCCGGCGCAACAGCGCCGAGCGATTCGAACAACTCGACCTCGAAGCCACTGAGCGCACCGGCCACGTGGTCGGCTCGCGCCGCCGCCGCGGCGTGTGCTCCCTCGCCGTCGCCGGACTGTCCTAACACGGCTGAAGCCGCCAGTAGCGCGATCGCGATCGCCGTCTTGTCTCCAATGTCGTGGAAACTGTCGAGCGCCTGGGCTGTCTCCCTCGCAGCAGCCGCGAGGTTTCCGGCCCGCAGTGACGTCATACCGAGCGTCAGGCAAGCCGAGCCGATCCCCCAGTCGTAGGCCATCTCAGTCGAGGCCTCCAACGCCTGTTCGGCAGCCCGCCTGGCCTCGATCGGGTCACGTCCGATCTCATTCCAGGCGATGAAGGCAAGCGCAATGGGTCCCAACAATCCGAATTCCTCCGTGCGCCGATACACAGACCACATGCGGTCGAGTCCGGACGCGACATCGCCGGAGCGCACCTCCGTGACGGCTAGATGAAGTTCCATTTCGATTGCCACAGCGTCGCTCCCGACCTGGCGGGCTGCCGCGATCCCATCGGTGAAATGATCCGCCGCGTCGCTCCACCGGCCGTCGCTCCGGGCAATCTGGCCCAGTGTGCGGTGTCCATAGGCGCACCCGCGCACGTCTTCGTAGTCAACGGCCGTGCGCGCCGCCCGTCGGGCGTTCTCCGCCGAACCGGCGCTGCGATGAAGCGCTGACAGAATGCCGTGAGTCGGACCCAGATCGCCCGATCCCACCCATCTCCCGACAACGCGCTCCACGAGTTCGGCGGCCTCGGCCTGGTAACCGACGTCCTCCAACCACCACAACGCCTCGACAAGAGCCACACTGGTGTGCGGGCCCGGATCCCGGTTCAAGCTGTGGGCGAGTGCGGCCCGTATCAGTGAGTAGTTGCTCGCCAATGTTTGCGTTGTCGCCGGATCGGCGGTTTCGGCCAGGACCCGGATTGTGGCGGCTACATCGCACGCGTGTTCGACCAGGCGTGCGACAGCAGACTCCTCCAGATCCCTGCCATGCTCCCGAGCAAAGACCCTGATCGTCTCGAGCATGCGAAAACGTGAGCCGGCCGTCCCCGCCTCATGTCTGAGCAGCGATCGCTCGGCCAGTGTTCCCAATCCCCGTGCGACCGTATCGGCATCAAGTGAAGCGATCGCCACAGCAGCGTCTCTCGTGAAGGGCTGAGGCAAGAGTGACAACTCAGAGAGGAGTTGCTGGAGTTGGGGGTCGAGAGCCCCGAACGACCAGGCGATCGCTGCAGCCAAACTCTGATGCCTGTCGGGGCCGCGTGGCCTGGTTCTGGACAACAGGTCGAGCCTGACGGCAAACTCGTCAAGCATCTCACCGGGCGTCATGGCCGCCAATCGCGCGGCGGCTAGTTCAAGCGCCAGCGGCAAGCCGTCGAGTTGCCACACCAGCCTCTCGACCATGGTGGCGTTTTCGACCTTGGCGCCGTAGCCGCGACGTGACGCTTCATACCGGAAGAGCCGCTCAGCCGGGGACGGCGATCCTTCGGTCCCCAGCGGATCGATGGGAATGGTCAACTCGCCGGGAAGACCAAGCGCCTCGCGACTCGTGGCGAGGACGCGTATGTCCGGGACCGCAGCGGTCGTGGCAAGGATGAGGGAGGCGGCCGCGTCGATTACATGCTCGCAGTTGTCGAGCACGAGCAAGCCACTTGCATCTCCCACGAAGTGGCTGAAGGATCGGAATCCGAGAGCTCCTGCCACACCTTCCGTCAATGAAGCCGTCCCGCCGTCGAAGGCCGTCAGGTCAACGAAGTAGCTGCTCTCGTTCGACCTGCCGATTGCCCTGGCAAGGGCTGTCTTGCCGACCCCGCCGGGTCCCGTCAGTGTCACGACCTGCTGCTCTGCCAGGGCGGCTTCGATTGTGGCAAGCTCATCCGTTCTGGCGATCAGCATCTAACAATGATTGCAAATGGTCGACACCCGTGGAGGCGGGCTCCGGAGTATGGGTTGACGACAGTAAACCTGGATTGGCTCTCCGACCCGTTTTGCCGGACGGGGCGCCGGATATCGCCTCCTCGATGTTCGGGAATATGGACCGCCGGGTCGCGAGATGGGCCGCCGAAGCCGTTCGCCCCCCTCACGTCCCGCCAATCAGGGCGGTCACCCACCTGGGTGGCACCGAGGTTGCCGTCGCGGCTGGAGGTCTGGCCGGACTGGTGACAGCAATCACAGCTCGTCACCACAGACGGAGTCTTGGCGGGGCATTAATCAATCGGTTCGGTTTGGACCGAGGCCAATTGGGGTAGACGTCGGCGGCGCCGATCCGGCGCCATCAGGAGGACGACATGAGCGGGGCAGCCACAAGCTCCACACTTCCGGGAATGGGAGCAGTTCAGGCCGACGACGGGACAACGTTCCGGGTATGGGCTCCCAACGCAGATGGAGTCGCGGTCATCGGGACATTCAGCGAGTGGGACGAGTGTCCACTCGAAGCAGAAGACGGGGGCTACTGGGCGGCCCACATTGAGGGAGCCCAGGCCGGGGACGAGTATCAGTTCGTGATCGGTTCCGGCGACGAGCAACTAAGCCGGATCGATCCGTACGCACTCGAGGTGACTAACAGCGTCGGCAATGGCGTCATCCGGCGCCGCGACGGCTACGACTGGCTGGTCCCGGACGACTACCGCACTCCCCCAAAGAATGAAATGGTGATTTACGAGCTCCATCTGGGCACCTTCACCGAAGAGAAGACCGAACAGCCTGGGAACTTCACGTCGGCCATCGCTCGACTCGATCATCTGCAGCGGATGGGCGTCAACGTGATTGAGTTGATGCCCCCTATGGAGTTCCCCGGCGCCCGATCCTGGGGGTACAACCCGTCCCACCTGTTCGCGATCGAAAGCGACTACGGCGGACCCGATGCATTCAAGGAGTTCATCAAGGCCGCACACGAACGACACATCGCCGTGGTCCTCGACGTGGTCTACAACCACCTCGGGCCGAGCGATCTGGATCTGTGGCGGTTCGACGGCTGGAGCGAGAACGACGGGGGCGGCATCTACTTCTACAACGATTGGAGAAGCGAGACCCCATGGGGCAACACGCGTCCCGACTACGGACGGCCCGAGGTGCGCCAGTACCTGAGGGACAACGCCCTCATGTGGCTGGAGGACTACCGCATCGATGGCCTGCGGTGGGATGCCACCGGATACATCGCCAACGTGTGGGGCGGGTCGGACCCCGGCGCCGACCTCGCGGACGGCTGGAATCTCATGGCGTGGATCAACGATGAGATTCGTGCCAGTCAGCCGTGGAAGGTGACCATCGCCGAGGATCTGCGGTCGGCACCGGCCGTGACTGCACCTACGGTCGACGGCGGCGCAGGGTTCGACGCCCAATGGGATGCTCAATTCGTCCACCCGGTACGACACGCGCTGATCGAGCGCGACGATGCCGGCCGCGACATGGGTGTCATCGCTCGCGCGATCGAACACCGCTATAGCGACGATGCCTTCTCCCGGGTGATCTACACGGAGTCACACGATGAGGTGGCAAATGGCAAAGCGAGACTCAACGAGGAGATCTGGCCGGGGAAGGCCGATGGCTGGCATGCCCGCAAGCGCTCGGCCCTCGGTGCCGTCCTCGTGTTCACCGCTCCCGGTGTTCCGATGGTCTTCCAGGGCCAGGAGATGCTCGAGGATCAGTGGTTTCGCGATGACGACCCCGTCGACTGGGAGCGTCTGGACACCGAGTCGGGAGTCGTTCGTATGTACCGCGACCTGATCGGCCTCCGGCGGAATCTGGATGGCCTCACTGCAGGGCTCATGGGACAACACGTCCGGGTTCACCATGTCAACGATTGGGACAAGGTGCTCGCGTTTCACCGATGGAGCGGAGGCGGACCTGCCGACGACGTCGTGGTGGTCATGAACTTCGCCGACCGGAGGCATGCGGCCTATGAGGTCGGCCTGCCGTCCCCGGGCAGCTGGTCGGTGGTGTTCGACAGCGATGCACCGGTCTACCACAGCGACTTCACGGGCAGCGGTCCGGCCTCCGTCGATGCCGTCGGTGCCGGACGAGACGGTATGCCGGCGGCAGCCCACGTCGGATTGGCTCCCTACTCGGCGATCATCCTCGCGCGCTCGTGACGCGTCGTCCCGCCCCCCAGCCGTTTCGCCGTGCCGGATGGCGGGTAACGCACCCCACATGTTCGAAGATCTCGATCGGCGGGTGGCGAAGTGGGCCGCCGCGGCGGTGGCGCCCCGGCATGTCGCGGCCATACGGGCAGTCACCCACCTCGGCGGAACCGAGGTAGCCATCACCGCCGGTGCACTAGCCGGGCTGGTGGCGGGGCGGCGGGCCCGCTCATGGCGACCAGCCCTCCACCTCGCCGTAGCGATCGGCGGGCAGAATCTGATCCACAACCTGCTCAAGCGGGCCACGGGACGGCGGCGGCCGGACGGCCCCCATCACTCGTACTTCGCCGGCGCATCGTTTCCCAGCGGGCACACATCCACCGCGGCGGCTGCCTGGCCCGCGATTGTCAACTGCGCCCTACCGAGGGGCGGCCCCTTCCCGACGGCCGCTGCCTTCTCAGCCGGCCCCGCCGTCGGGGCGACGAGAATCTTGCTCGGGGTCCATTGGCTGAGTGACGTAGTGGCCGGCCTGGCGGTTGGATGGGGCTGGCTGGCTCTAGCCAACCGGCTCCGGCGGTGACCGGCCGATCGACCAACCAGCGCAAATTGGTGGGGTTCTCGGAGTTTCACTGCCCCGCCCCTAGGGTATTGGCCGCTCGTGGAATGGTTATCTGATCCCGCCGCCTGGAGCGCGCTTGCCGCACTCCTGACACTCGAGATCGTTCTCGGCGTGGACAACGTCGTGTTCATCTCGATCCTGGCCAGCAAGCTGCCGGCCCATCAACAAGACCGGGCCAGACAGACCGGCATCCTGGCTGCGGCCGGTATGCGGGTGCTCCTCCTCCTCGCCATCGGCTGGATCATCACGCTCGAGAGCGAGCTCTTCTCGGTGTTCGACCGCGGATTCAGCGGCAAGGACCTCGTGCTGTTCGCCGGAGGTCTCTTCCTCATCTACAAGGCCACCAGAGAGATCCACCACAAGCTCGAAGGTGAGGACGAGCACGCCGAGGCCAAAGTGGCTCCAACCTTCGCCGCCGTCATCGCTCAGGTGATGCTGCTGGACCTGGTGTTCTCGATCGATTCGGTCATCACCGCCGTGGGGATCACCGAGTACGTCCCCGTGATGATCATTGCCATCCTCGCCGCGGTGGTGGTCATGCTGGTGGCCTCGAAAGGGATCTACCGATTCGTCAATCAGCACCCGTCGGTCAAGATGCTGGCCCTGGCCTTCCTGCTGCTCATCGGAATGACGCTCATCGCCGAGGGCCTCGGCGAGAAGATCCCCAAGGGGTACGTCTACACTGCCATGGCATTCTCGATCTTCGTCGAGCTCCTGAATATCGGAGCCCGTCGCCGGCGGAAGAGCGACCCGGTCCATCTGCACGACAGGATGACCCCCGAGCCGACCTCGCCCTACCGTCAGGGTTCCCCGCTGGAGGCTTCTCAGACCTAGAGCGGGTGGTCAACCGGTAGCGAAACCTCCGCATTCACAGGAAACCCGACACCACTAGGGTGCCTGCGCAATGGATGTCGTCCGCCGCAACAACGTCACTGAGGGGGGCAACCCCGCCGGCCGGCC
>JABDJU010000359.1 GCA_013003325.1 Acidimicrobiales bacterium | reverse complement strand
GCAACCACCCCGGAATCTCTCAGGCACCCGTACCGCACGGCGAATGGCTCCTCTGGAGAGCGTCGAGCCGGGCACCACCGGCAGCTCGACCGCCGAAGGGTTAATGCTCTCAGGCACGTGGACAGAGGGGGTACTCACATCACACTCCGATGAGGTACCCGCCGTGTCCGAACAACTGAAGACAACCCCGCTCCACCGGCTCCATCAGGAACTGGGCGCTCGTCTGGTTCCCTTTGCCGGCTGGGAGATGCCGATCCAATACGAGGGTGTGGTGGCCGAGCACAATTGGTGTCGCTCCAGCGCCGCCCTGTTCGACGTGTCCCACATGGCGGTGGTCGAGCTCTGGGGCGACCATCCGGCAGCTGCGCTCGAGACCGTTTCGCCGGCCGCCTTCACGACCCTGGGCGAACGTCGGCAGCGGTACGGGCTGTTCACCACCGACGACGGCGGCATCATCGACGACTTCATGGCGATCAACTGGGGCGACCACTTCACCGTCGTGGTCAACGCCTCCAGAGCCCACGTCGACATACCGCACCTGACCGAGCGGCTCGACCGCATCGAGGTTCGGCCCCGCCCCGACATCGCCCTCATCGCCCTCCAGGGGCCCGAGGCGGCCGACGTGGTGATCGGCCACGACCCGAGCTTGAGCGACACCGTATTCCTAGACACCCGCATGACCGAACTCGGCGGACTTCAGGCAGCAGCGTTCCGGGCCGGCTACACCGGCGAGGACGGCTTCGAACTCGCCGTCGACACCGGCAACGCCGAGGCGCTGGCCCGCCTGCTGCTGTCCGACGAACGGGTCCGGCCTGCTGGACTCGGCGCCCGCGACACCCTCCGGCTCGAAGCCGGCCTATGTCTGTACGGCAACGACCTGGACCTCACCACCTCCCCGGTCGAGGCCGACCTCAAATGGACCATCCCCAAACGGCGCCGCGAGGCAGGCGACTTCCCCGGCGCCGAACGCATCCTGCGGGAGTGGGCCGAAGGGCCATCGCGGATACGGGTCGGGCTTGCCCCCCAGGGTCGCCGACCGGTGCGCGACGGGGCCGAGCTCCGCCCCTCACCCGATTCAGATCCGGTCGGGGTGGTGTCGAGCGGCGGGTTCGGACCGACCGTCGAAGCGCCGGTCGCGATGGGATACCTGCCGCCTGAACTGGCCGAACTCGGAACCGAAGTGATCGCCGATGTACGAGGCAACGACGTGGTGTGCACCGTCGCGTCGTTGCCCTTCACCCCCCACCGTTTCAATCGAGGAGCCTGACATGACCGAACACGCCTTCGCCGACCGCCACATCAGCCTCACCGCCGACGACCACGCCAAGATGCTGGCCGGGCTCGGCTTTGCCACCGCTTCAGACCTGCTCGAAGAGGCCGTGCCCGACAACATCCAGGTCGATTCACCGATCCAAGTCCCCGCCGCCCTCACCGAGACCGAAGCCCTGGCCGCCCTGCGAACTTACGCCGACAGGAATCAGGTGTTCACATCGCTGATCGGTCAGGGGTGGAACGACACGATTACACCGGCGGTGATCCGGCGCAACATGATCGAGAACCCGGCCTGGTACACCGCCTATACCCCGTACCAGCCCGAGATCAGCCAAGGCCGCCTCGAGATGCTGCTGGTGTTCCAGACCATGATCGCCGACCTCACCGGTTGCGAGCTTGCAAATGCGTCGTTGCTCGACGAGTCGACGGCGGCCGCCGAGGCCATGACCATGCTTCGCCGCCTCGATCGAACCAAGCGCACCGGCTTCTTCGTCGATGCCGACTGCCACCCCCAGACCATCGCCGTGTGCCGCACCCGGGCCGAACCGCTCGGGATCGAGATCACGGTCGGCGACCCGACGACCGACCTGGTGCCAGAAGCGGTGTACGGCGCGCTGCTGGCCCAGCCCGGCTCCTCGGGGGCGATCACCGACCTCCCACCGATCATCGAAGCCCTTCACGGCGCGAAGGCGACTGCGGCGGTCACCACCGACCTGTTCTACTGCACCCTCGGGATCTCCCCCGGCGAAGCCGGCGCCGACGTCGTGGTCGGCAGCGCCCAACGGTTCGGAGTGCCGATGGGGTTCGGCGGTCCTCATGCTGGGTTTATGGCAACCAAGGAAAGGCACGCGAGATCGCTGCCCGGCCGGCTGGTCGGGGTCAGCATCGACAGCCACGGCGACCCCGCCTACCGGCTCGCCCTACAGACCCGCGAGCAACACATCCGTCGCGACAAGGCGACGTCGAACATCTGCACCGCCCAGGCGCTGTTGGCCAACGTCGCCGCCGCCTACGCCTGCTGGCACGGGCCCGACGGACTGAAAGCCATCGCCGAGCGAATCAGGGGGTACGCCGCCACGTTCCAAGCCTCCATGGCGGCAGCCGGTCGCGATGTGACAGAACACTTCTTCGACACGGTCACGGTCACCGGTCCCGCCGACGAGTGGGTCGCAGCGGCGGCAGCCAAACGCATCAACATCAGGCGGCTGAACGACTCCCAGATCTCGGTGAGCTTCGACGAGACTACGACCGACAGTACGGTGGCCGAACTGCTCGGGGCGTGGGGCGTGGAGGTTGTTCCCGCCTCCGGATCGGGACTGCCCGATGCGATGGTGCGCACGTCGCCCTACCTCACCGACGAGCGGTTCCACCGTTTCCAGAGCGAGCACGAGATGCTGCGTTGGCTCCGCCGGCTGGCCGACCGTGACCTTGCCCTCGATCGAACCATGATCCCGCTGGGCTCGTGCACGATGAAGCTGAACGCGGCCGCCGAGATGGAGCCGATCACGTGGCCCGAGTTCGCCACCATCCATCCCTTCGCTCCGGCCGACCAGACCGCCGGTTACATCGACCTGATCAACGACCTCGAAGCCGACCTGGCTGCCATCACCGGCTACGACGCCATCAGCCTCCAACCCAACGCAGGCAGCCAGGGCGAGTACGCCGGTCTGTTGGCGATCAGCGGCTGGCAAGAAGCCCGCGGTGAGGGTCATCGCAACGTGTGCCTGATCCCCCAGAGCGCTCACGGCACCAACGCTGCGTCGGCGGTGATGGCCGGCATGCGGGTGGTGGTGGTCGCCTGCAACGAACGGGGCGACATCGACCTCGACGACCTCAAGTTGAAGATCGAGAACCATCGCGACGATCTGGCTGCATTGATGATCACCTACCCGAGCACCCACGGTGTCTACGAGCACACCGTGGCCGAGGTCTGCGATCTGGTTCACGAGGCCGGCGGGCAGGTCTACACCGATGGGGCCAACCTCAACGCGTTGGTCGGCGTGGCCCAGCCCGGGTCATTCGGCTCCGACGTGAGCCACCTGAACCTGCACAAGACCTTCTGCATACCCCACGGTGGGGGCGGCCCCGGCGTCGGCCCGATCGGCGTTGGCGAGCACCTCATCCCGTTCCTCCCCCAGGTGGAGCTGGCCGGCGAGGACGACGTGCAGCGACGGGTATCGGGTGCCGCCTACGGGTCGGCCGGGATCCTGCCGATTTCGTGGATGTACATCAGGCTGATGGGACCCGAGGGCCTGCGCCGAGCGACCGAGGGTGCGGTCCTGGCCGCCAATTACGTGGCGTCCCGGCTGCGAGAGCACTATCCGATCCTCTACACCGGCCCCGGAGGGCTCGTGGCCCACGAGTGCATCATCGATATCCGGCCCCTGCACGACAGCACCGGCATCGACGTCGACGACATCGCCAAGCGCCTGGCCGACTACGGCTTCCACGCCCCGACGATGAGCTTCCCGGTGGCCGGCACCCTGATGATCGAACCGACCGAGAGCGAGAGCCTGGCCGAACTCGATCGCTTCTGCGCCGCCATGATCGGCATCGCCACCGAGGTCTCCCAGATCGCGTCGGGCGATGTGGAGCTGGACGCCAGCGTGCTCCGGGCTGCGCCCCACACCGCCGCCGATGTCACCGTCGACGAGTGGTCACGATCGTACAGCCGGGCCGAAGCGGCGTTCCCGCTGCCGGGCATGGCGGCCGACAAGTACTTCCCGCCGGTCGGCAGAATCGACAACGCCCACGGCGACCGAAACCTGCAGTGCTCGTGCCCGCCGCTCGACGCGTTTTCTGAGTAGGCGCTTCTACTTGGCGGCTCGGAAGGCTCGCGACAACAGCGGGCTATCGGCGGCCAGGTCCTGCTTGACGTCTGTGTCGTCGTCGACGTCTTCACCGTGCTTGGGCCAGTGGAACCCGGCCTCCACGGGGTCTTCCTTTGCCGCTACCGGTTCAGGCTCCGGCACAGGCTCGGTCGGTCGTTTGGCTGCGGGCCGTTCGGCCGGGGCCGGGGGCGCTTCAGCCGTAGCGGCCGGAGGTGGTGTTGCCACCTCGTCGGTGGGACGTCGGGCGGCCGGACGCTCGGTGGGAGCGGCGAACGACAGACTGGGTGCTCCCTCGTCGTCGGCGGACCAGATCTCCATCTGCCGGGCGCCGGTTCGACGATCGACCAGTTGCCAGCCGATCGGGGCCGTTCGGGACGACGCGTGACGCTCGCACAGCGGCATGCCGTTTCGAGAGTGGGTGAGGTCGATCAGAACCGCGGTTGAACGTTCAGCATCGAACTGAAGACTTGCGGCTGCTTTTTCTCGGCACCCGATCCGACTGCAAATCAAACCCACGCGGAAAGAGTATCGCCCAACGGCATCCTGTGTTCATGGAACGGGTACGAGAATCCCTCGCATCGACGCCGATGGGGCCCGGAACGCTGGTACGGGTTGTCGAAATCACCGGAATCGGTGTTCGAGAGGGGACCGATGGAGCAGTGATCCTGCCCGGAGAATCCACCCCGAGAGGCTCGGTGCTCGGCGGGGTGATCGATCATCTCCTCGTGACCGAAGCCGCCGAGACTGCCGGTCGACGCACGACCCTCGAGGTTCCGGTCAGCGATCCAGATGCGATAGCTGCCGGTCTCCTGTGCGGAGGCACCGCCACTTTGCTTCTCAGTCCCCTGACCGACCTGCCCGACACCACCCCGGCGTTGTGGGCCGACGCCGAGCCACTCGTTTTGGTGGCCGAGGCCGACGGTTCGGGCGGCGATCTCGCTGTCAGCACCGGTTCGGTCGCCGGATCCTTATGGAACGACACGTCCACCGACACGGCCGTGCGACGGGCCCGCCAGATCCTCCGATCGGGCCTGTCCGGGGCTGAGATCGACGAGATCGAAGGCCGAAGAGTTGTGTTCTCCGCCGCCGTCCCGACCACGCGGGCCATGATCGTCGGCGAAGGTCCGATGGCCGAAGCCTTCGCCCGCCAGGGTGAGCTCATGGGGTGGGACGTGTCATTCGTCGCCGACCTCGCAACCGCCGAGGAGTTCCTGGCGTCGGCGACGCCGGCCGATGCGGTGCTGATGTTGAGCCATGACCCCGACCTCGACGTCCCGGTACTCGCCGCCGCCACCCGCAGCGCCGTCGGGTACATCGGTGCGATGGGGGCTCGCCACACCCAGGCTCGTCGGGCCCGACAACTGGAAGAGTTGGGCCACACCGATCGATCCCGGATCCACGGCCCGCTCGGGCTCGATCTGGGATCTCGCACACCGGCCGAAACCGCCGTCGCCATGGCAGCGGAGTTCCTCGCCGTGCGCCGGGGTCGCCCACCCCGCTCACTGTCAACTCACGACGGGCCGATCCACGCATGACCGAGCCGTTGTTCTCCGGGCCGCAGCCACCCCACCAGTTGCCCGCCCTCAGCCCCTACGGTGGCCCCGAGCGCACCCGAAATGGATTCGTCGATCAGCTCCGAGGCCAGGTGTTGCAGGGAACGCGACGTTTCGGCGCCGCCACCGCCTCGTTGCGAGCCAAGCCCGACTATCTGATCATCGGAACCAAGCGAGGCGGCAGCACCTCCTTGGCCAGATGGGTGCTCGACCATCCCGACGTCGCTTCGTTGTATCCCCGTCGCGAAACACGTAAAGGCACCTACTACTTCGACGTGAACTACGGCCGGGGCGCCAGCTGGTACGCGTCGCACTTCCCCACCGCGGCGTCGTTGCGGACCACCGGCAAGGTCGTCGGTGAAGCGGTTCCGTACTACCTGCACCACCCGCTGGCACCGGTCAGGGCACGAGCCTACGCACCAGCGGCGAAGGTGATCGCCCTGCTGCGAAACCCGGTCGATCGAGCGTTCGGCCATTGGGGCGAGCGGACCCGCAACGGCATCGAGTGGCTGTCGTTCGAGGAGGCTCTCGAAGCCGAGCCCCAACGCATTGCCGGTGAGGAAGACCGGATCATCACCGAACCTGGCTACGTGAGCTTCGCCCACCAACACTTCAGCTATGTCGACCAGGGCCGCTACGAGCGAGGTCTCGGCCGCTGGAAGAAGCATTGGCCAGCCCAGCAGCTCATGATTCTGCGCAGCGAAGACATGTACGCCGACCCGGCGTCGGCCTACCGGCGGGTCACCGACTTCCTCGGCCTCGAACCGTTCTCCCCGGCCGAGTTCGAGGCGTGGAATATGAAGGCGACGTCATCGATCTCGGCCGATCTGCGGGCTCGGCTGCGCGACGAGCTGGCGCCGAGTGTTGCCGCCACCGAGGCTCTCGTGGGTCGGACGATGGACTGGCTATGACCCAACCGATCTTGTTCATTGGGGGCATGGGACGCTCTGGCAGCACGCTGATCGAACGCCTGCTCAACGAGTTCCCGCAGACCTTCGCCGTCGGTGAGACGGTCCACATCTGGGAACGAGGCGTCCGCGACAACGAGCTGTGCGGCTGTGGCGATCCGTTCCATCAGTGCCGATTCTGGACCGAGGTCGGTCGTAGGGCGTTCGGGAGCTGGACCGAGATCGATACTGACGTGGTGATCGATCAGCGCTGGGAGGTCGACCGATCGCGGCGCCTGCCTCAGATGGTGCAGGCCTATCGTTCCGGGAACCTGACGCGAGCTCAACTCGACTATCTCGACTTGGTGGGGGCGTTGCTGACCGCTGCCGGCGCCACAGCCAAGGACCGGACCGGGGCCGACATCATCATCGATTCGTCAAAGCACCTGAGTTCGGCGGTGTTGTATTCGCTGGATGAGCGGCTCGACGTCAGGGTCGTGCACGTCATCCGCGATCCCCGAGGTGTTGCCTACTCGTACACCAAGTCGGTCGAACGACCCGAAGCGACCCAGGAAACCGTGACCGAGATGGCCAAGTACAGCCCGGCACGCACAGCCGGGCGGTGGATCACCGACAACGCTGGTTTCACCCAGCTCCCACGGTTGGGGATCCCAACCCTGCGGGTTCGCTATGAAGACTTCATGGCCGACCCGCTCACCACTCTGTCGGAAATCGCGTCGTTCGGCGGAAT
>JABDJU010000352.1 GCA_013003325.1 Acidimicrobiales bacterium | reverse complement strand
TGTTTGTGGTCCCCGTTGGCGTAGAGCATCAGCCCTTCGCTTCCGAGGAAGCGGAGCTGCTTCTGATCGAGCCGGCAGGAACGCCCAACACGGGCGAGGCCGCTACTGCGGCTCCACGCGTTGAGATCTGACCGACCCGCCATTCGAATCAGATCAGAGCCTCGCTTTGAAGGTCTCGTTGATGGTGCGCACGAACCCCATCGATGCCGGACTGCTTGGCGACGCTCGGGGGGCCGATTCTGGCGTTCCCAGTCCACCTTCGGTTGATTCTTCAGTGTGCAGCCCACCGGATTGGTGGGGTCGGTACGCAATTTCGGCAATGAGGGGGATGTGGCGGAGAGAGGGGGATTCGAACCCCCGGTCCCCTTGCGAGGACAACGGTTTTCAAGACCGACGCAATAGTCCGCTCTGCCATCTCTCCGTCAACCAAGGTAGCAATCCGCCACCACTCTCGGCACCGCGTTTTGTGCGTTGGGTTTGGAACCTGCGATGGTCGCTGGCACGATCTCGGGGTGCCCGAAACGGTGGAATTCAACAGCGCGTCACCGTGGGTTGCCCTGGTTGCCGACCATTGGCCCGGCCCCAAGACCCCCGTGGTCCTTGCCCATGGTGGTGGGCAGACTCGCCACTCGTGGGGCCAGACCGCCGCCGCCATCGCCGACACCGGCCACGCCGTCTATTCGCTCGATCAGCGCGGTCATGGTGACAGCGATTGGGACCCCGAGGGCAACTACTCCTTCGACCACTTCGGTCAGGACGCAGTGGCGGTGATCGACCAACTCGACCAACCGGTGATCTGGATCGGAGCATCGCTCGGAGGGATGGCCGGCATGCTGGCCGCCGACGACCGGGCCGACAGGATGGCTGCGTTGGTGCTGGTCGACATCACCGCCCAGCCCGCGCTCGGGGGGGTCGACCGGATCCTGTCGTTCATGTCGACGACCAGCAAGACCGGCTTCGCATCGCTCGAAGAGGCGGCCGACGTGGTGGCCGCCTACCAGCCGGGCCGGGTGCGGACCAAGAACCTCGAAGGGCTGAAGAAGAACCTGCGGCTCGGCGACGACGGCCGCTGGCGCTGGCATTGGGACCCAGCGTTCATGAACGTGCGGCAAGACGACGACCGGCTCCACGAAGAACGGCACGAAAAGCTGGTCCACGCCGCCAAAGGCCTCGCATGTCCTGTGCTGTTGATCCGCGGCCGCAAGAGCGACCTGGTCACCGACGCTGAAGTGGACGAGTTCATGGCCACTGTTCCCCACGCCCGCTACGTCGACGTGGCCGACGCTGCCCACATGGTGGCCGGAGACGTGAACGACGTGTTCACTGCGGCTGTGCTCGAATTCGTCGCGACGCTGCCCTGATCACGCCAGACTGGAGCTATGTCCGACGACACCTCGCTCAAGGCCCAACTGCGGGCCGAAATGACCGCATCGATGAAGGCCGGCAACAAGGAACGCACCGGCACCCTGCGCTTGCTCATGGCGGCAGTCATGGCGGAAGAGAAGTCGGGCGATACCGCCGTCGAGCTCGACGATGCCGGTGTGCAAGCCGTGCTCAAGCGGCAGCTCAAACAGCGGTCCGAGAGCATCGAGGCCTACCGGGACGGCGGACGCGAGGAACAGGCGGCGGCCGAAGAGGCCGAAGCGGAGATCATCTCCGAGTTCCTGCCTGCCGCGATGAGCGACGAAGAACTCGAGGCCAAGGTGAGCGCGGCCCTGACGGCGGGCGGATTTGCCGAGATGTCGCAGATGGGTGCAGCCATGAAGGCTGTGATGGCCGAGCTCGGCGGCGATGCCGATGGCAAGAAGGTGTCGGCGCTCGTGCGCTCGGCGCTGAGCTGAAACCAACCGTCCAGATCATCCGACCTCGTAGGCTGGGCCCGTGACTATCGCCTATCTGGGCCCGCCCGGAACCTTCACCGAACAGGCACTCCGCAGCGAGCCCGACCTCGATGCGATGGAGCTGTACCCGATGCGCACGTTCATCGACGTGCTGTACGCCTGCCGCGACGGCGAGGTCGACCTGGGCTTTGTGGCCATCGAAAACGCCATCGAGGGGATGGTCAACGTCACGATGGACACACTCGCCTTCGACACCGACCTGTTGATCCAGCGCGAGGTCGTGCTCGACATCACAATGGAACTGATGGCTCAACCCGGCACCTCGCTCGACGACGTGAAGGTGGTGGCGTCCCACCCGGTGGCCAACGCCCAGTGCCGCACGTTCCTGCGGGCCAACCTTCCCGACGCCACCGTGCAGCCGGCAAATTCCACCGCCGACGGAGCCCACATCGCAGCGGAGACCAAGGGGGTTGCCGCGCTCGGCCCGTCGATCGCCGGTGAGCGGTACGGACTGGAGACCATTGCGTCCGACATCGCCGACCACCCCGAAAACCAGACCCGCTTCTTGGTGGTCGCCCGCGAGGGTGTACCCCCGGCGACCGGGCACGACAAGACATCGGTCGTGTTGCGCCAGAAGCACGACCACCCCGGCTCGTTGGTGGCGATCCTTCAAGAGTTCGCGGCCCGCAACATCAACCTGTCCCGGCTCAGTTCCCGTCCGGCCAAGAAGACCCTGGGTGAGTACGCGTTCATTGTGGACCTCGACGGACACATCGCCAACGACGTGGTGGCCGACTGCTTGAAGAACATCCACGCCAAGCACGCCGATGTGAAGTTCCTCGGTAGTTACCCCACCGCCGAAAGCGGCCACGAGGAGAACCGGTTCCGCAACACCGAAGCGTGGAACGAAGCCTCCCGCTGGATGGACGAGCTCCGCTCGCACATCGACTGAGTCAGCGGCGTCGGGCTAGCCGAAGAAGGCGAGCCACTGCTCGACGGTCTCGGGCCGGTACACGATGTTGTTGGCCCGGGTTTCCCCCATCGTCTGGGTGGGCTTGGGTGAGTATTGATGGCCGGGGCACAGGATCACGTCGTCGCCCACCCCCGCCAGGCCGGAGGTCAGGCTGTGGTAAAGGGTCTCGGCGTCGCCTCCGGGCAGGTCGGTGCGGCCGCAGCCGTCGAGGAACAGCGTGTCGCCTGAGACCAGCCTGTCTTCGACCAGGATGCACTGAGACCCGGGGGTGTGGCCGGGGGTATGCAGTAGCTGCAGTTCGATGTCGCCGACCCGGATCGTGTCGCCGGGCCCGTGGCCCACCAGCTGATCGGCCCCGACACCGGTGACCTTGGTGACGAACTCGGTCTCGGGGTTCTGAAGGTGGATTGGGACGTCGCGCCGTTCCAGCAGGTCGGAGATGCCGACCACGTTGAAGCCCATCATCTTCCCGCCCACGTGGTCGGCGTGATAGTGGGTTCCGATCACACCGGTGAGGGTGAGCTCTTCCTCGGCGATCACATCGAGTAGTCCGTCGATGTCGTAGGCGGGGTCGACCAGCACGGCCTCACCGCTGGCTCGGTCACCGATCAGGTACGCGAAGTTCACCATCTGGCTGGCCATCGGATCCTGCGTGGCGAAGTCTCGGCCTGACAGCAGCTGTCGAAACACCAACGAACTCATACCCCAAGACTAGGAGCACGGTTCAGCCGGAACGACTGCGACGTCGTGCCCCGCGTCTGGCCACGACGAATATTGACGTACTTCTACGAACAGCCGAAATGGATCGGGTGGAACGGTGTACCGAATCCTGTCCCGCTATCAAATCGAGCTCGTGCCGGTCGATGGAGAAGGGCGGCAGCCCGAAGCGGGTCCGCTGCGCGAATTCTCATCAGCGAGGGACCATGTTGATCACCAAGGAGTCGTCGGCCCGGCTGGCGGCGGAACGAAAGAACACCACCGATGATCTGGCGGGAACCGTCGGATCGGTGCTGCGAGAACTCAACAGCGTGCGCAACGAGACCAAGCGGCTGCTCGAGCATCGACGACAGCTCGAGGTCTACCTGAAGGCTCTCCGCACCGAGCTCGAGTCGTTGCGGGCCGAGAAGGTCGAGCTGCTGACGTTCAAGGCAGAGAACGCTCAGGGGTCGACGGCCGAACTCGAGGTCGACCTGGTGGCGAGGGCCAGAGCAGCAGCCCGAAACGTCGCTGAGGAGAACCGTCGGGCCCACGAGGAGAAGCAGGCCGAGCGTCAGGCCCGCACTCGTCGGACCGACCCGATGGTTGAACTTAAGGCGCGTTCAGAAGGCGATGAAGATGCATTCGCCGCCTTCTTGAATGCTGATATCGACCACGACAAGAGTCGCGAGTGGTTTATGTCTCACCGGCACTGAACGCAACGGTGACCTCGACCTGAAAGCAGATCTCCACCACCGGAACCCCGTGATGGTGTGAAACAATCGAGCGGGTGAGGAGCCTGCTTCGCATCGTGCTTTCTGCACTGGTTGTCTGTTCCGGGCTGGTTCTGGTTGCACCGGTAGCCGAGGCCGAGCAGCCCAGCCGCGTGGTCACTGCCCTCCGTCGTGATGGGGTGTTTGTTCACAACCAGCGCGACGACAACATCGACCGCGACAGCCTCGCCGAGATCGTTCAGGACGCCGGCGACCTCGGCTACAAGATGGCCGTTGTCATCCCCCTCGACCCACTGCCCGAACTGCGGTCGTTCGTCCTCCGGGTCCAGCAGGGGGGCGAGTTCGATGTGGTGGTCGGATTCGGGCTCGAAGGGGAGATCGAGGCCGAAACGAGTGAAGCCCTCGACGGTGAGCGGTTGCGCGCGCTGCGGGTGGTGCGAGAAACCGACGGTTCACCCGAAGAGCTCAGCGCGCTATTCCTCACCGAACTGACCACCGACCCGGTGACCGAAGTTCCCAACATCGTGTGGCGCATCGTGCGCTGGGTCGTGATCCTCGTGGCGTTGCTCGTGGCAGCCGGCCTGCTCGAACAGCTCCTACGGAGCGTGTCGAAACGAGGCCGTCAGGATCAGCCGGTGGCATAGGTTCGAATCCAGGCGTGCATTGCGATCCCGGCGGCGACGCCGGCGTTGATGCTCCTGGTCGACCCGAACTGAGGGATTGAACGGCACTCGTCGAGAAAGGGATGCATCAGCTCGCTGAGACCGGGTCCCTCCTGACCGAACACCAGGATGCAATGTTCGGGCAACGGCGAGGCGTCGAGATCGATCGAGCCGGGCAGGTTGTCGATCCCCACCAGGCTCAGCTCGTTGGTCGATGCGAAGTCGGCCAGGTGCTGAGGGTCGGAGTGGTGGCGGATGTGCTGGTACCGGTCGGTCACCATCGCGCCTCGACGGTTCCACTTCTTCTTCCCGACGATGTGCACCTCGGCGGCCAGGAATGCGTTGGCGGTGCGCACCACGGTGCCGATGTTGAGGTCGTGCTGCCAGTTCTCGATAGCCACGTGGAAGCGGTGGCGGCGGGTGTCGAGATCGGCCACGATCGCCTCGACGGTCCAGTACCGATACTTGTCGAGCACGTTTCTGCGATCGCCTTCGGCCAGTAGCTCGGGGTCGAAACGCGGATCGTCGGGCCATGGTTCGGGGTGGGCGCCGACGCCAACCTGTCGGACTCCGGGGGTCGGGTCGTCCCCTGACACAGCGGTGGCTACTCGGTCCCGACGGCGGGCAGGCCGAGATCGACGTACGTGAACAGCGGGGCAAACGGAATGCCGGCGGCGGCGAATCGTTCGGCTGGTTCGTCGCTCCTGGCCACCAAGGTTGTGGCGAGAACCGATTCGCCGCCTTCGGCCCGGATCCGTTCGTCGGCCACCAGGCTCGACGCACCGGTGGAGATCACGTCGTCGACCAGAAGCACCCGTTTTTGGTTCACATCGGCCCCCTCGATGAATTTGTCGGTGCCCCTACCCTTGGGCTGCTTGCGGACCACGAACCACTCGAGCCCGCCCACGATGGCGACTCCATGGGAAAACTGGTCGGCGCCGAGGGTGAGGCCGCCGACCGCGTCGGCGGTGATGCCCCGTTCGGCCATCAGGTCGAGCATGCAGGTGCACGCCAGGGCGAGATCGGCTCCGTCGCACAGGGCTCGCTTTCCGTCGATGAAGTAACTCGACATCGCCCCCGACGACAGCTCCACCGGCGCGTCGAGCTTGGAAACCCCCTTCTCCAGCATGATTGAGCGCAGGGCGGTGCGGCGCTCGGCGGGTGTGTCGGGCAAGCTGGCCAGCGGGTTCACCCTGAGAACGGTAGCGACTCCGCTGTCTCCCACAGGTGGCCGTCTTTTCGGTTCGCGCCTATGGTGCGACGATTCGACGTTCGAATACTTGCTGAGGAGGCAGAAATGGGCGTATTTGATTTCGTGAAGGATGCCGGAGCCAAGGTTGGCATCGGTGAATCCACTACCGAGGCCGAGGCCAAGGCGGCAGCTGAGCAGGAGGCGAAGGACTCCGCTCGTGAGGCACGCGCCAAGGAAGTTCAGGAACGACTGGCCAAGAACAAGGCTGAGGCGGCCAAGAAGGCCGACATGAAGGAACGGATGGCCGAGGCCAAGAAAGCTCGCGGTCTCGAAGACTTCGTGAGGGGCCTCGGGTTCAAGGTCGACAACCTCGATGTGCGCTTCGATGACGGAGTGGCCGAGGTCGAAGGAATGGTGGCCGACCAGGAAACCCGCGAGAAGATCATCCTCGCCATCGGCAACACCGACGGCGTCGGCCAGGTGAAGGACGCCATCGACGTAGCCGAGCCCGGCGAGATGTCCGACATGCACGCCGTGGTGCGAGGCGACACCCTGTGGGGTCTGGCCGAGAAGTACTACGGCGACGGACACAAGTACCCCGAAATCTTCGAAGCCAACAAGCCCATGCTGAAGGACCCCAACAAGATCTACGTGGGCCAGGTCCTCCGCATCCCCAACCTCTAGCAGAAAGTACCCGACGCCGAAACTGCGTGCCCAGCCCACCGTTTCCGGGGGC
>JABDJU010000347.1 GCA_013003325.1 Acidimicrobiales bacterium | reverse complement strand
TCGATACCCCGATCCACGGTGACGGCGGCCGCGCCGAGCAAGACGAGAGCGGCGGTAACAACCCCTCCGATCCGAACCAGCGTCGATCTCCTCGCCCACCCCAGGGCGGCGGCCACGCAGGCTCCGGAAGCGATCCACCATGCCAGCAGCCCCATGTTCTCGATGTCGAAGAACCCCAAGGAAACGGGTACCAGCACTCCGGCAACGACCGCGACGAGCGAGACCTGGTCCAGTCTGGTCGCGTAGGCGACCGCAACCGAGAGTGCGGTCGCGCCGGCGACAAGTACGAGTGATACATCCCGAGAGACAAGATCGAGCCATCCGTGGGCGGCGGCGGCACAGACCGGGAGAACCACGGCACCGCCGACTCCGAGCGACACAGCCCACATCCGAAGCTTGGGTGCGAAGTAGGCAGCTCCGCCGAGCAAGCTGAGCCCGCCCAGCGTCGCAGCGGCGAGCTGCAAGTTGGGCCCGATCCATCCCCGGCTGATCGAGGTACTGACGAGGAAGATTGCGGCGAGGGCGACCAAGAGGATGCCGGCCCACCTGATCAGGACCTCCCAGTCGGGATGTATCGCATCGCGCCCGCCCGGCGTGGCCAGCACCGGCCGAGGGGTCGGGGGTGCTCCGGGGCCGGGGAGCCGGACTGCGCCGGCCGGGGGTGGCGGCGGCGTCGCGTGGGCCGGGGGCGGGGTCCACACCGCTTCGAGTCGGGCCAGCCGGGCGTCGTAGGCCCGCTGCTGTTCCTGGATCCGCCGTTCGAGTTCATCGACGCGTTGCACCAGGTCAGCGACCTGCGCATCGGCGGTCGAGTCGATCTCCATAGCCCATGGTTTCGTCATGACCGCGATCAGAACAGGGCTGGAAGGCCCTTTTGGGGTTTCACCCTGCGGCGCGATCACCTCGGGCTTGGGAGATCCGGTGTCGGGCCAGCTCGAGATATGTGGCATCGGTGTCGAACCCCACGTATCGACGCCCGCTCTCCACCGCCGCCACCGCGGTCGATCCCGCTCCGATGAACGGGTCGAGTACGACGTCGTCGCGATAGGTGTAGAGCTCGATCAAACGGCGGGGGAGTTCAACCGGGAACGGGGCGGGATGCCCGACCCGCCTGGCCGATTCGGGCCGGATGTCCCAGGTGTCGAGGGTCCAGGCCAAGAACTCGTCGCGACCGATCGTGGCCTCCCAGGGCAAGCCCAGGGCCTTGCGTTCCTTCCAGTGCACCGCTCGCTCGAATCGACCCTTGCCCGCCACCAGGATTCTCTCGGTGACGTCGCGCAGCGCTGGGTTCGACGGCGACATCCAGGACCCCCAGGCACAGTTGCCCGATGCTCCGGCCGCTTTGATCCAAACGATCTCTCCCCTGGGCAGGAAGCCGAGTCCTTCGAGGATCACCCACACGTCTTTGCTGAGCGAACGGAACGGCTTGCGACCGAGATTGGCCACGTTGACCGCGATTCGACCTCCTGGCTCGAGCACTCGCAGGCACTCGGCGAACACGTCGTGCAGCATTTCGAGGTATTCGAAGTAGGAGGCGGGCACGTGACCGACCCCCATCTCTTGTTCGTATTCCTTTGACGCGTGGTACGGAGGTGAGGTGGTGATCAGGGCAACGCTGTTTTCGGCGACGGCAGCCATGTCTCGGCTGTCCCCGAGTATCAATTGGTCGGCCGCCGCGCACTGGTTGACAGTGCTGTCGGTGCTGAGCGTCGGTGGGACGAACCGGGCATAGAACTCCGAGGCATCGTGCCCCTCGCGTTTGGCAACACCGAAACTGGAGGTGGAGGTGCGCTTGCGGGCCACGGACGTCGACCCTAGTTTCTGCCGCTCCGGTGGATCGCGATGGTCCGATGGCGGTTAACCGCCGGCGGGAAGGGTCATGGTCACGGTTGTCCCGACGCCGAGATCGCTGTCCAGCGTGATCGTTCCGCCGTGGCCATGCACGAGGTCGCGGCTGATGGTGAGGCCGAGGCCCGAGCCGCTGGAGTCCTCTCCCTTGTGGAACCGGTCGAAGACGGCGTCGATCTGATCGGCTGCGATCCCTCGACCGGTGTCGGTGATTGTGACAACCGCGACCGGTCGATCGTCGAAATGGTCCGAGCAAACGGTCACCTCGATCGTTCCGCCGCTCGTCGTGGCCCGCAGGGCATTCACCACCAGGTTCGAGAGCACCTGGCCGATCCGATACGGGTCAATCATGGCCGGCACCGGTTGAGGGGCGGTCAGGGTCAGCTCGATTCCCGATTCGGTTGCCTGGGGGCCGAATCGTTCGACCACGTCGGAGGCCAGTTCGCCGAGGTCGGCCGACTCGGTGTCGAGCGCAACCATTCCCGCCTCGGTGGTGCTGAGTGTGCGCAGGTCGTCGAGCAGTCGTTCCATTACGGCGATGTCGGTGAGCAGCAGGCGGATCTGATCGGGACTGAGATCTCGCACCCCGTCGGCCATCGCCTCTAGTTCACCCCGAACCACGGTCAGCGGCGTCCGAAGTTCGTGCCCTACATCGGCCAGCAGCTGTCGGCGCAACTCGTCGGACACCTCCAAACGTTGTGCCATCCGATTGAAGGAGTCGACCATCGGTCGGGCCGCCGGTGAGGCGTGACCCTCCACCCGGGCCGAGTAGTCGCCGTCGGCGAGCCGTCCGGTGGTGGAGATGAGATCCCGCACGATTCGGAGGTTTCGAAACACGAACCGCAGGAGCAGGGCACCGATCACAACGAACGCAGCCCAGAAGACGACGGCGACCGCGACGCTGGTCCACCCGGCGAACGTGGCGGTGAGAGCAGCGCTGGCGAGCACCGGTACGGCAACGAACCCGACCGTGACGAGGAGAACGATGCGAAACAGACGTCGTCCCGGTTGCCACCCGCCCGATGACCAGTGGCTACGGTCCGCCCACGGCGGAGCTCTGAAGTCGCCGTGGTTACCCCTCATCGGTGAACTTGTAGCCGACGCCGTGCACGGTCAGCAGGTATCTGGGTCGACCCGGTGTGGCGCCGAACTTGCGTCTGATGTTCTTCACGTGGGCATCGATCGCCCGTTCGTAGGATTCGAAGCTCACCCCGTGGACCGCGTCGAGCAGCTGACCCCGGGTGAACACACGGCC
This sequence comes from Acidimicrobiales bacterium, assembly GCA_013003325.1. Classification (GTDB taxonomy): domain Bacteria; phylum Actinomycetota; class Acidimicrobiia; order Acidimicrobiales; family SZUA-35; genus JABDIY01. Next base: position 1,327 of record JABDJU010000347.1, on the reverse strand, counting down.
CGGTTGAGCGATCATGGTCGCCACCAGTTGGAACTCGGTCGGAGTGAGGTCGATCACCGCATCGCCGAGGGTCACCCGCATCTTGGGAAGGTCGACGATGACCTCGCCGACGCGATGAACGTCGTCGGGCACGATCGCATCGTCGACCCTTCGCAGCAGGGCCCGAACCCGTGCCACCAGTTCACGCCCGCCGAAGGGCTTCACCACATAGTCGTCGGCTCCGAGTTCGAGACCGACCACCCGATCGGTCTCGTCGGCCCGGGCGCTCAGGATGATGATCGGGACATCTGAGGTGGTCCGGATCGAACGGATCACATCGAGCCCGTCGAGTTCGGGCAGCCCGAGATCGAGCACGATGAGGTCGGGTTGGTGCTGGTGGTAGGCCTCGACCGCGGTCCGCCCATCTCCGGACTCGAGCACACTGAAGCCCGCCTGGTGCAGATAATCCGCAACCAGGCGGGCGATCCTCGGCTCGTCATCGACGACAAGGACTGTGCTCATCGGAGGGTCACACCCTCAGTCTGTCTCATCCGGGAACAGATCCTCGATCTCCTCCCGCGCCCGCCGGCGAGCTTCGGCCCAGTCACGCTCTTCCTGGGTCGGCTCCCGGCGTGGCTGAGCGCGGTCGCCAAAGCCGTCGTGCCGCCAGTGACCGTACGGTCCCCGCCGGGCGAGGCCGCCGGCGAACATGCGCATGAACGCTCCGAAGACGAAGAACATGAACATGAATTTGAAGGCGAGGAGCGGCAGGAAGAGGAGCAGGCCGAGAGCCGCTCCTGCGCTGCCGATCAGCGACGCAGCGATGAGGCCGGCGGCAAAGAATGGCACACCGAAGAAGAACGGGAAACGGCGGCGGGGGCGGGTTGCATACATGAACGACTCCTTGGTCGGTTGGGGTTGATGGAGTCGATTGTCAGGGAGAGATGTGGAGGAGTTGTGAACGGATCTCGGATCCTTGTGGGACTGCGAAAAAGCGAGAAGGCGACCCGGCCTCAGCCGGATCGCCTCCTGGGTCAGCGCGCTCGTAGGGACTCGAACCCCAAACCTTCTCGTCCGTAGCGAGATGCTCTATCCAATTGAGCTACGAGCGCTGCAGCGTCCCACTCTAGTTCGGCTGTCCGGCGGCCACACCTTAGTTTTACCGGGGTCAGACCCCCCTTTGCCCCTGGGTGAGGGCAGGTCAGCCAAGGTCGTAGATCCGCACGTAGTCCACGTGATATGTAGCCGGCAGGGCCCGCCGGTCGAGCGGGCCGGGGTTGCCGCCCAGGGCGAGGTTGATCTTCAACTCGGTCATCGCCTGATCGAATGGGGCCGGCCATCCCTGGAG
>JABDJU010000331.1 GCA_013003325.1 Acidimicrobiales bacterium | reverse complement strand
GCAACCGACCGCCGGCCCGCTCGGCCCGCAGCTAGGGGACGATCACGGTGGTTCCAGCCGGTGGTCCGGAGAGAAGCTGAACATCTCGACCCGACATCGCGCCCACGTCGACGAACATGAACTCGGTGTCGAGATCCGACGTTCCGACAACTTCGATGGCGTAGCGGCCGCTGTCGAGCCGTCGCACCGCACCGGCCGATACAACCGTCGCCTGCTCGGCAATGATCTCGTTCCAACTCACATCGACCGGGATCGCATCGGCATCGTCGAGAGCGAGCGGATCCACGGGTCGTGCGGTCGCCGCCCACTGGCCTCCACCTGCCTGGGCGAGCAAAAGGACTTCAGCGTCGAACGACTCGCGGCTGGGAAGTCGAACCTGAACGACCGTTCCGACCGGCAGCGACCCGAGATCGCCCAAACCGACGTTGAATCGAACAACCCGATCGGCGGTTCGAAGCTCGAGAATCGGGTCGTCACCGACGCGGTCGCCTACCGATGCGAGGGCCGAGCCGATCTCGAAACCGGCGGGAACGAAAACGACGTCGCCGTAGGTCACCCGGCCGTTCCCGTCCAGTCCCAAATCGGTCTGCCACAGCTCCACGAGGTCGGCGGTGTAGCTGGTGTACACGCCGTCGACGTTGAGCACGCCGGCGGTGTCGTAGCCCAGCTCCACCAGCGCCTGCTCGAGCTGAAGCACATCGTCGCCGACGGAGTCGATCGTCATCGTCCGATACGCCGGGGTTTCTCCCTGAAGCGCCACCGTCGGCGCATTGTCGACCCGGAACAGAACCTCACCCGACGGCAACGGTCCCATGGTCTCGGTTATCGCCGTAATCGTGCCCGATCCTGGGTGATCGATGGACAGCGATTGGTCGTACTCAACCATGCCATCCACATCAAATTCCTCCGCGATGTCCGCAACTCTGATTTCCCCGACGGCTCGCGGTTCGGGTAGCTCGGCCGGCGGTGGCTCCAGCAGCGATGGCGGGTTGAACACCAGCCAGCCAATGGCCACGGCGAGGGCGGTGGTGCCGAGAGCGGGTACTCGCAGCCGACGGAACGGATTCGGCCGATCGTCGAAAGAGTCCATCATGCGGCTCTCAGTGCTTCGGTGGGCGCCAGGCGGGCGGCCCGCATGGCCGGGTAGAGACCGGCGACGGCACCGATCAGCAGCGCTGCTGCCATCCCGCCGACCACGGCAAGGGTGGGTACGACGACATCCCAGCCCTGGGCCCGGGCGTAGGCCCACGTAACGGTGATTCCCAGGCCGATGCCGCCGACCCCGCCCAGGGTGGAGAGCAGAAGCGCCTCGGTGAGGAACTGCCGGCGGATATGGGCCCGCGTGGCGCCCAACGCCCGTCGCAGCCCGATCTCGTTTCGTCGTTCGATCACTGCGATCACCATCACGTTGGCGATACCAACCCCGCCGACCAGCAACGACACCGCTCCGAGGCCGAGGAAGAGGTTAGTGAACGAGTCTTCGATCGCATCCTGAGTCTCGAGCAGTTCCGACGGTCGCGAGGCATCGACCTCCTCCGGGCTTGCCGGGTCAGCCGTTGCGGGAAGGACCGCCCGGACGTCGTCGACAAAGTCGGGATGGGTCCGCACGTACACGATCGACGGGTTCAATTCGACGTCGAAGACGGACTCGGCTGCTGCCTTGCCGATCAGAACCGATCGATCGAGGTCGGCGGCGAGGGGGAACGGCTCCAGCACGCCGATCACCGTGAACCACTTTTCTCCAATGAGGAGCTGGACGCCATCGGATACATCGGTGATGCCATGCCGTTCGGCGGCGACCGACCCGAGGATCACGTTGGAGGTCGAAGCGGTCGCGTCATTGAACCAGTCGCCTGCTGACATCGATCCGTTCAACGTGTCCAGAAGGTCAAGATCGGTCGCCACCGCGGTGAGCCCATTTGTTTCGTTCTGATTGACCAGGTCGTTGCGCAGCGGCTGTTCCTGAAGCGTGACCACATCGGCGGTCACTTCGACCGGCCCGATGCGCGAGATCTTGGCCGCGGCCTCCTCGGGAAGCACGCCGTCGCCTCCCCCGAATCCGGTGCCCGGGGCCACCGTCAACAGGTTCGTGCCCAGCGCCTCGATCTGCTTGCGCAAATCGGCCTGGCTCGATTCAGACAGACCGAGCACGCCGACCATGGCGGCAATGCCGATCATGATGCCGAGCGCAGAGAGAGCAGTGCGGGTCTTGCGAGATCGTAGGCCCGAGCCGCCGACCCGGACCACATCGGAGGGTCGAAGCCGGCTGGGGGTCAGTCGGGCCGAGCCGCTCGCTCCCTCATTGGCGCCGGTGTTCATCGTGCCTCCGCCAAGGCGCTGTCGGACTCGATCCGCCCGTCCCGGAAGGCCACCTGCCGCGGTAGAGAGGCGGCCACTTCACGGTCATGGGTGATGACCACAATGGTGCTGCCGGAGGTATTGAGCTCACGCAGCAGCGACATCACGGTCTCAGATGACGCCGTGTCGAGGTTGCCGGTCGGCTCGTCAGCCAGGATGATCGACGGTTCGTTCACGATCGCACGGGCGATCGCCACCCGTTGACGCTCGCCGCCCGACAGCTGGCTGGGCACATGGCCGAGCCGATGCTGCAAGCCCACCGTCTCCAGCGCCGCCGCAGCGCGAGCTCGTCGCACGTGCTCACGTACGCCGCTGTACAGGAGACCGTTGGCCACATTGTCGAGGGCGCTGACCCCGTCGAGCAGGAAGAACGACTGAAACACGAAACCGATCGAGTGAGAACGAACCGCCGACAGACGACGATCGGAGAACTTCGAGACCTCTCGCCCATCGATCAACACCGAGCCCGATGTGGGGAGATCGAGTGTGCCCATCACGTTCAGCATCGTCGACTTGCCCGATCCGGACGGGCCGACGATGGCCACCAGCTCGCCCCGACTCACTCGCAGCGAGACATCATCGAGCGCTCGCACTGGCGGGTTGCCGGCGTACTCCTTCACAACCTCGACCAATTCGAGCGCCGGACGAAGCGACGCGCTGCCGGCTGTCATTGGGGAACCATCACGAGATCGCCGGGCACCAGATCACCGGCCACGACCTCAACGAGGCCGTCGTCGAATGCACCTATTTCGATCCCGACAAGTTGGGCTTCACCGCCGTCCACCTTCTCGACAGCGAAGCCGCCCTCGGCCAACGCCACCAAGGCACGGGTGGGAACAACGATCGCATCCCGGATCTCTTCGCCGATCGATCGAACGACGACCGGTCCTTCTACGAGAATTTCTGTCCCGCCGTCGACCTCGATCAACACGTCGACGGTGGACCCGTCCTGATCGATGGTGATGTCGGTTCCCACCACAGCGACGGTGCCAGCCAGTTCTGATTCGTCGGCCAACACCACGATGACCGCGTCGCCCGGATCGAATTCGTCGGCGTCGGCCACCGCCACCGGAACTGTCATGCCGAGGTCGGACTGTCGAGCCAGTGTGACCACGGGGCCGCTGGCGGACGATCCGACCGTCGGTTCGGTCAGAAGTACCACCGCTCCGTCCATCACCAGTATCTGGTCCGGCTCGACAACTCCGGTCACCTCGGCCCCGATATCGTCCTGCCAACGCTCAACCATCAGCTCGGTGTAGTAGGTGAACGTTTCGTCGACGGTCACGGTGCCGTCGGAGTCGTAGCCGAGTTCGGTGAGGTTTTGTTCGAGCACGAGAACATCGGGCCCGACAACGTCGCGCGACATCGTGCGGTAGGCGGGGATCGACCCCGTCAACAGGACCACCGGTTCGGCATCGATTTCAACGATCGACTCGCCCGGCTCGACCACAGTGCCCACCTGTCGGGAACCGGTGATGATGCCGCCGGTCCCGGTGAGCGTCGTCGTGTCGGAGTATGCGACCTCGCCGTCCCACTCGACCTCCTCCAGAAGATCGGCCGTCGTAACTTCTGCCGTGGCGAGGGCGACCTCCTCGAGGGCAACCGACTGCGATGAGCCCGAGTCGAGCAGTTGTTGGGCGGCGATGACCGCCGCAGCGCCGACGGCGACACCCAGCAGCGCATAGGGCCAGCGACGGATCGAAGTGGTGGGTAGAGCGGGAAGCCGGCTCACGTCACTGTCCCGGCTGGCCGATGCCGGCCCCCGCAAGCGCGTCATCGATGATGGTGCCGCACTCGTCGACCACCGCCGCTACCTCGGGATCCTCGTAATCGAGCCCGAGCTGGACCGCGAAGCGAGCGCTCCGATCGCCGAATCCGCCCTGCCGTTCTCCCTGGCCGCGCTGCCCATCGGTCGGTGCGCCATCTTCGGTCCCGGCACCGGCGGCCGGTGGCCCAGGCCGACCCAACTCGATGTCGCCAACGTCGTACCCGGCGTCGCGCACGCATTCGGAAAACTCGACCAGAGCATCCTGGATCTCTACATTCTCGGCGATCGCCGCTCGCTGTCCGCCACCGAAGCCGACATTCTCGATCAGCGGCCGACACACCTCGAGAGCCGCTTGCACCTCTTCCGATCCTGGATCAAGCCCCTGCAAACCCTGACGAATGCTCAGGCGGCCGTCGGCGTCGACCGAGAGGTCCGGGAAGTCGAGACCCTCGTCGCGCATGCAGGCGGAGAATTCAAGCGCTGCCTGCTCGGCATCCACCTCGGGTTCGGCATCATCGAGGGTTTCCGCTGCGGCGGCGTCACCGAGGGGAGTCGCATCCACGTCTTCCAGGGTCGCAACCCCCTCGGTTGTCGAGCCCGACGAACAGGCGCTGACCGCCAGTGCGAGGGCCATGAGCGCGGCGACAGCGGCCGAGGACCTGAGTCGAAAAGTCATTCGCCGATCCTGTCAAGCCGACCTGAAATCAATCTGAATCGGTCGCAGCGCCGTCCAACCCCGGAATTCTGGGGAGTTTGATTCGGAGAAAATGCTGGTCAAATCTACCCAGACGTGTCAGAGTGACCGATAGCACGGCGTTGTTGAGCTTGCGGCGACCACGAAGACAGCACACGTGTGAAGCGGTCGGGGTTGGCCCTCTTCGGAGGCGTCTTTGGCGAGCCCCAAAACACCCAAAAAAAGAAACTGGAGTAGCACGATGAGCAGCGGAACCGTCGCACCACCACGGGTACTGGTTAAAGAGAAACGGGTGCCGAGACGCCGACGACGAGCCCGCAGTGCTATGGCCGTCATCGTCGCCGCCCTCGTCGCGGCCCTGGCCGGCCCGGTCGGCCCCGCGGCGGCCGAAGAGTCCGGGACCGTCTTCAACGTCGTGATCGAGAACGTCTCGAACGACGGCACCCTCACCACCTCAGAAGGAACCGCGGCCGTGCCGCTGTCGCCGGGCGCCTATCTCGTGCGGCCCGCCGGCCGGAACTCGCTGCTCGATCCCCGCGACGCATCGTCGTCGGCACTCGAGGCGTTGGCCGAAGACGGAGACCCGTCCGGATTCCCGTCGTTCGTCCCCGGGTCGAAGGTATTCAACACGCCCGACGGCGCCAGCGGACCGGGCCCGATCTTCCCCGGCGACACCTACTCGTTCTCCTTCGAGGCCAACCCGGGTGACGAGTTCTCACTCGTCACCATGTTCGTCCAATCGAACGACTGGTTCTACTCAACTCTGTCCGATGAACGAGGCGTCGCCCTGTTCGACGGCTCCGGGAATCCAATCTCGGCTGATGTGAGCGACCACTTCAAGCTTTGGGAATCCAAAACCGAGGTCGACGAAGACCCCGGCACCGGACCAAACCAGGCCCCGAGACAGTCGGCGCCGAACACCGGCGTCACCGAATCCGGGCAGGTCATCAGCCTGAGTTCACAAGGGATCACCCCACCCCTCAACGGGCCGGTCATGAAGGTCACGATCTCGGCCGAGGGGTCAGACCCCGGTGACGGTCAAGACCCCGGTGACGGTGACGATCCCGGCGACGCCCGACCGGGCGAGCCCTTCGATGCCGCCGATGGAATGGTCATCGGCCGCACCGGCACGCTCAACGGCCTCAACGGCATCAACATCGGCCCCGACGGCAACATCTACAACGCCAGCGTCGGCGGCAGCGAAATCACCGTTCACGACCCCGAAACCGGCGAGCTCCTCGACCGGATCGGCCAGGACCGCGGAGTGAACGGACCCGACGACGTATTCATCGCCCCCGACGGCACCATCTACTGGACCGAGATCCTGGGCGGCAGCGTCGGAATGCTCAAACCCGACGGCACCCTGAAGAAGCAGTTTGTCGGGCCAGGTGTCAACCCGATCACGATGTCTGATGACGGCCGACTGTTCGTGGCCCGAGTGTTCCTCGGCGATGGCCTCTACGAACTCGACCCGGCGCTCGAAGCCGATCCGATTCCGCTGATCCCAGACCTGATGGGCCTGAACGCCTTCGACTTCGGTCCTGACGGCTATCTCTACGGCCCGCTGTTCTTTGGCGGATCTGTGGTGAAGATCGACGTCGATGCCAGCCCGCCGGTGCCTGAGCCGGTGGTGACCGACCTGATCGTGCCCTCAGCTGCCAAGTTCAACTCGCTGGGTGAGCTTCACATCGCCGAAGTCGGCGGGGGCCGAATCCTCAAGGCCGATATTGCGACCGGTGAGGTCGAGGTGGTCACTCAGATCGAGGGAACCATCGACAACCTCACCTTCGACGCCAGCGACCGCCTGTTCTTCGCCGCCGGGGCCGACAATCAGATCGTCAGGATCCTCCCCGACGGCACCATCGACGTGTTCGGCGAGATCTCGCTCGGCCTCCCCGGCGGAGTTGCGGTCAGCCCCGACGGCACGGTGTGGGTCGGCGACTTGTTCGCCATGCGAGGCTACGGCGACGGAGCTGACCCGGTGGCCTCGTTCTACGACCGGTTCGCACCGCCCGGAACGGCCTTCGGCGGCGCCAACACCGTGTTCGCCGACGGAGACCTGCTGGTCACATCGACGACGTTCGGTAACAACGTCCAGGTATTCAACCCGGCAACCGGAGATGTGCTGGAGGACATCAGAACTCTCGCCGGGCCCACGAACGCAATCATGCACGGCGACAAGTTGGTGGCTTCGCAGCTGGGTGCGCCCGGCGGCGGCGCCAGCGTGGTCGACGCCCGAACCGGTGATGTGCTTCTCGACGGCCTCATCCTTCCGGTCGGATTGGCCTCCGATGGCACCACGCTCTACGTGTCCGACTGGGCCACCGGAACGGTGACCGCGGTCGATGATGCCGGATCCACCGTCGTCGCCAGCGGACTCACCGGACCCGAGGGCCTCGCCGTCGATGGCAACCGTTTGCTCGTGGTCGAAGAGGGGCTGGATCAGGTTTCGGCCATCGACCTCGCCACCGGTGCGACCACGCCGGTGATCAGTGGCCTCGACCTCGGCCCGCCGCCACTCGAGGGCTTCGCTCCCTTCGGCACGATCACCGGCGTCACCGTCGGACCCGATGGGGCCATCTACGTGACCCAAGACAACGAGGTGAACGCGCTCCTCAAGTTCGGTGGCGAGGACGACTCCACGCCGCCAGCACCCGAGCTCGGCTTCATCGACACCCTCGCCGCCGACGGCCGCTTCACCACGCTGCTCACCGCCATCGAATCGTCGTTCCTGCAGCCACCGCCCCCCGGGGAGCAGTTCACGCTGTTCGCACCGACCGACGATGCCTTTGCCGCCCTTCCCGATGGCCTGCTCGACAACCTGCTGGCCGACCCGGGATTCCTGACCGACGTTCTGCTGTACCACTTGGTCCAGGGGGCTATTCCGGCAGAGACGGTCGTGACGCTCACCGAAGCTCGAACGCTGCTGGGCGCGCCGATAGGGATTGAGGTCGTCGACGGCTCGGTGGTGCTCAACGGCGAGGCCACTGTGGTCGAGACCGACGTGCTCGTGACTGAAGGTCTGTTCCATGTGATCGACAACGTGCTGCTGCCCCCGCCGCCGCCGGAATCGATTGGCTTCTTCCTCGCCAACTACGGCCGCGGTAGCACCGAGGTGCCCGACCCCGGCGACCCGAACGACATCTCCCGGGCCTTCATCGATGTGTTCGATCACGGCGACGAAACGACGCTCGAGGTATGTGCGTTCATGGAGACCACCGTCGCCGACCCGACGATCGCCCATATCC
>JABDJU010000296.1 GCA_013003325.1 Acidimicrobiales bacterium | reverse complement strand
CACCACAGCGATGCGTCGGTGGCGATGGGCTATGTGCCCGCCGCCCTCGAGGGGTCCCCGGGCCGCTTCGAGATCGAGGTGCTCGGTAAGCGGCGGGCGGCGACCGAGCAGCCCCGGGCGTTGTTCGACCCCCACGGTGAACGCATGCGCTCTTAGGCTCATGCCGGGTCGTCATGGGGAGTAGCACCGCTTCCCGTATCGTTGAACTATGACCGAACGTCCGACCAGGTTGACCCAGTTCAGCCACGGGGCCGGTTGAAGCTGCAAACTCGCTCCCGGCGAGCTGGCTCACGTCGTGAGCCATCTGACCCCAACCCCTCACCCTGATCTGCTGGTGGGCGCCAGCAGTGGCGACGATGCTGCGATCTGGCGCCTGTCGGAGGATCGCGCCCTCGTGGCGACCGCCGACTTCATCACGCCCGTGGTCGACGACGCCCGCACGTGGGGCCGGGTCGCCGCCGTCAATGCGGTCAGCGATGTGTACGCCATGGGCGGCACACCGCTCTTCGCCCTCAATATCGTGGGCTGGAACGTCGATGCGCTGCCGTCGGCCCTGCTCGGCGAGGTTCTCGAAGGCGGAACCGAGATCGCGCTCGAGGCAGGGTTCGTGATCGCCGGGGGACACACCGTCGATGATCCCGAACCCAAGTACGGACTGTCCGTCACCGGTGAAGTCGACCCTCGTCGGATGATGACCAACACCGGCCTCAAACCGGGCCAAGATCTGATCCTCACCAAGCCACTGGGCGTCGGGATCATCACCACCGCCATCAAGGCCGACAAGGCCCCGCTCGAGGTTGCCGGTGCCGCCGTTCTGTCGATGACCCGACTCAACGCCACCGCATCGGCCGCCGCCCTCGACAGCGGCGCCACCGGCTGTACCGACATCACCGGTTTCGGACTGCTCGGGCATCTCGGCCGGATGGCCAAGGAATCGAACCTCGCTGTGACCCTCGACGTCGAGGCCGTGCCGGTCCTCGAGGGAGCCCGAGAACTGGCCGAGGATGATCTGATTCCAGGAGGCACCCGCCGCAATTGGGACTGGATCGCGCCCCAGATCGTTCCCGGCGGAACCGATGAACTCACCAGACTGCTGCTGGCCGACGCCCAGACGTCTGGCGGGCTCGTGTTCGGAGTGGATCCGGGCGAATCGGCGATCGTCCAGGCCCGTCTGGCCGCCGGCGGCCACGGTGCCGCAGTGATCGGTCAGACCAGGGTCGGAACCGCCGGCGAAATCACGCTGACCTGATCAGTGGCCTTGGCTCGATCCGTTCCGCTTGCGGCGACGCACCAGGAGTTGGGCCGCAACCGCCGACGCCCGCGATGGATACGGGACGAAGTCGGCCTGGCGGTCGACCGGCAAGCCATCACGGGACACGATACGGAATCCGAGGTAGGCCAACAGGATCCCGTGTGCGGCGGCGATCGCCAGAAAGAACGCCTGGTTCCCGAACGCGCTGATCAGACCGGCGGCTAGGAACGGTCCTGCCACCGCCCCCAGCCCGTTGGTGAAGACCAGCTGACCGGCCGCGCCGACGATCTCTTCCGACGGCAGCCAGTCGTTGGTGTAGGCGATGCCGAGCGAGTACAGGGGGAACATCACCCCGCCCAGAGCCAACATCAGCGCGTATGACGCGGTGCCGCCCGGCTCTACACCCTGATGGATCAGCGGTACCGCCACGCCGACGGCGGTCACGGCGAAGATCACGCCCCGGCGAGGCAGCCGGTCGCTGAGCGCGCCGATCGGGAACTGGAATGCCACACCGCCGATCATCGGCATGAGCACGAAGAAGCCGATCGCACCGGGGGAGAGACCGGCCGCGCTGGCGTAGGCCGCTCCCATTCCGAACAGGGCTCCGTTGGCGATGCCCGACAGGAAGCTCGTGATCAGGCCGGTGGGGACGAGCGCCCAGATCCGGCGGAGAGGAAGGGTCGGAGTGACCCGGCCCGGAGGGGCCGAGGCGCCGCTGAGCGCAACCGGAACCAGAGCCAACGACACGAGAATGCTTGACACGATGAACAATTGCGAGCTGTCGCGTGCGTTCGAGTTCAGAAAGAGCTGGCCGGCACCGACACCGCCGATGGAAATGACCATGTACATCGCCAGGATGCGGCCCCGGTTGGCGTTGGTCGCCATGTCGTTCAGCCAGCCTTCGACCACCACGTAGAGGCCGGCGAAGCACATGCCGGTGGCAAACCGCATCAGGCCCCAGGTGACCGGGTGTACGGCGAGGGTGTACACCAACACCGAACTCGAGGCGATGCTCGCCAACGCAGCAAAGACCCTGATGTGCCCCACGTTGAGCAGCGCCTTGTTCGCTACCCGGGTGCCGAACAGGAACCCGACGAAATAGAGCGACATGACGATGCCGACAACCGTGGTGCCGAAGCCCTCAGACTCCGCTCGGAGACCCACCAGCGACGACTGGAGCCCGTTGCCCATCATCAAAAAGGCCAGGCCGAGAAAGAGAGCCCAGGTGGCACCCACGATGGAGAAGTGAGCGTTCGGTCTGCTCATGGGTAGGTCCGCTTCCGTACGGGGGTAGTTCGCAGAGTATGCACCCCCCGAGCTCAGGGGAGCGGGATTATCTGTTGATCCGTACGGTCACCGCCCCGGGGGTCGCATGTGGCGGGAACCTCGGCGGCGGGCGGCGCGTGCCGCCGATTGGGGCGCCTGCGGTTTGTCCCGGGGCGGTGTTGTGGAACTACGACTGAGTGTTGACTTTCCGACGCCAGGTCGCCCGGCCGGCCCCGTTCAGTGACACGTGAGGAATGTTGTCCTCAGTGAGGTGCACGTCGATGTGGGGATCAGGTTCATCATCCCACTGATCGGGCCAGCCGTCTATGACCGCGCGAAGCGCCGGCCGGGGAAGCTCCATGCCTACGAGGTCGGCGAGGTCCGGATTTGCAAAGTCGCAGCAGGCTGTGCCGCCGGTGACCTGCATACCCAGCTCGGCCCAGCCGGAGTCGACCGCCAAGGTGAAGGGGCCTTCTTCCCGCATCACCTCCACCAGGCACAGCTGGGGGCCAGCCACTTCCTGGAGCAGGTTCTGCACCAACGTGCTGCCCGGGCCCCGCGCCAACTCATCGGTGCACACGAAATAGGCCTTTGAAATTGGGCTCGCCCTGCTATCCATGACTGGGAGTATGGGTTGGCTGCGCAACAATTCCGTCACCGGAATGCGTCTGCCCTGTTCAAGAGGTATACAGCGCAGCAATTATCACTAAACGTCTGTTCCCATCGGGCTTCCCCGGCCAGGTGTCTAGGCCAGGTCTTCGACGCTGGCCTCGGCCCACATCCGAGTGCTCTCCACCTGGTTGAAGGTGAAACAGTGCAGTCCTTCGACGCCCAGCCGTTCGAGGTCGGGTCCGAGGGGCTCGAGGAGCTGGTTCGGGTCGTAGCCGCCGGGCACGAGCATCCTTGACACACTCGCCCTGTTCTTGCGCAGATAGCGCAGCGACGCACCGATGCCGAGCCGCACCCCCATGCTAAGCAGCTTGGCCTGGTTGATGACGCCCGGGATTCCGAGGTGGATCGGGAGCGTGAACCCGTCGTCACGTTCGCCCTGTAGCCAATTGGTGATGGTCGTAGGATCGAAACACATCTGGGTGCTGGCGTAGCCATTGAGCCCGGCCTCGGCCAGGAGTTCCTGCTTCTTCAGAAGCACCTCGCGCAGAACCGGTGTTTCGATGAGGGCGTGGCCGTCGGGGTAGCTTCCGACGCCGACGGTGCTGAGGCCCGGGTCGGCATCGAGCAGGTCGCGCAGGAAGGTGAAGGCTTGGTCGTACGGACCGGCCGGGTGGGGCGCATCGCCGCCGATGAGATACAGCGTTTCGTACCCCTCGGTCCGGAGCCACTTGGCGATCTGCGACACGTGTTCGGAGGACTCAACCAGTCGGGCGGCGATATGGGGCACCGGGTCGTGGCCGAGGTTTCGGATTCGGTCGGTCAGTTCCATTGTGGCTTCGATGCCCTTCACCGGTGAGCAGGTCACCGACACCGGCGATGCGGGCGGAAGGTCGATAATCGCCTTTTCCACACTCTTCATCGGGATGACTTCGTAGGTCATTCCCTCGATCAGTTTGCGGCGGTAGGTCCGTTCGTGCGTGATGTGCTCGTCTGAAGTCATGTGCTGACCGCTTCCTAGGAGAGGTTGACGATCTCGCCGTTGTCGTCGAGGTCGATTCGTTTGGCGGCGGGCTCCTTGCCCAGACCAGGCATGGTACGCATCTCACCGCACAGTGGATAGATGAAACCTGCTCCCACCGATGCTCTCACTTCGCGCACGGGCAGGGTCCAACCGGTGGGTGCGCCCTTCTTGGTCGGGTCGGACGAGATCGACAGGTGGGTCTTGGCGATGCAGACCGGCAGATCGTCGAAACCCTGGGCGGTGTAGTTCGCCAGCTGTTTGTCGGCCGCCGCAGAGTATTCGACACCGTCGGCGCCGTACACCTTCGTGGCCACGGCGTGGATCTTGTCCTTGAGCGAGGCCTCGGCTGGGTACAGCAGCTGGAACTCGCTCGGTTCCTCCGCCGCGTCTCGCACCGCCTCGGCCAATTCGGACGCCCCCCGGCCACCGTCGGAGAAGTGGGTGGAAACCGCAGCCCGGGCGCCATATTCGTCGGCGATTTCTTTGATGGCGTTGATGTCGCCGTCGTGATCACCAGGGAACACGTTGATTGCGACCACGGGCGACACGCCATGGACCTGCATGTTCTCCAACTGCTTGCGCAGGTTGTCGCCGCCCTGATGGACCTCGACGGGGTTCTCGACCAGTAGCGCTTCGGGCAGGGGCTTGCCGGCGACGATCCTGTGGTTGCCGCTGTGGGCCTTGAGGCCACGAACGGTGGCGACCAGCACGGCCGCGTCGGGGGCGATTCCGGAGTAGCGGCATTTGATGTTGAAGAACCGCTCGGCGCCCATGTCGGCGCCGAAGCCGGCCTCGGTGAGCAGGAACTCGCTCATGCGGCTCCCGATCTGGTCGGCCACGATGCTGGAGTTGCCGGTCGCGATGTTGCCGAAGGGTCCGGTGTGCACCAGCGCCGGCGTGTTCTCGAGGGTCTGCATCAGGTTCGGCTTGATCGCCTCGGACAGGATCACCGCCATCGAACCGGCGGCGCCGATGTCTTCGGCCGTGACCGGCTCGCCGGCTTTGGTGTAACCGACCACGATTCGGCCGAGCCGAGCCCGGAGATCCTTGAGGCCGGTGCACAGTGCCAGCGCTGCCATCACCTCGGAGGCGGCGGTGATATCGAAGCCAGTCTCCCGGGGGATGCCGTCGAGGCGACCGCCCAGCCCGACCACGATGTTACGCAGTGCCCGATCGTTGACGTCGAGCACGCGCCGCCAGCTGATGTTGTGCATGTCGAGACCGGCGTCATTGCCGTGGAAGATATGGGCGTCGACCATGGCCGAACAGAGGTTGTGGGCTGCGGTCACCGCATGCATGTCGCCGGTGAGGTGGAGGTTGAACAACTCCATCGGCACCACCTGGCTGTAACCGCCGCCGGCCGCACCGCCCTTGATGCCGAAGGTCGGCCCCATCGACGGTTGGCGAATGGCGATCGTGGCCGACGACCCGATGTGCTGGAAGGCTTGACCCAGGCCGACGGTGGTGGTGGTCTTTCCCTCTCCCAGCGGAGTCGGGGTGATTGCCGACACGACCACATACTTGGCCTGGGGGCGATCCTGCATGGCGGGGATGGCGTCGAGGGCTACCTTGGCGGCCCCTTTGCCGTAGGGCTCAAGGTGTTCGTTCGGGATACCGGATGCGTCCGCGATCTCGCTGAGGGGCTTGAGATTTGCCCCTTTGGCAATCTCTAGGTCCGAGGGGAAGGCCACGTCCGGCTCGCTTTCATCATGGGTTCAAACAGTTGGCGCTGGCGCACCGAGACCTTCCCACAATGTGGAAAGATTCCGCTCTACGGAACTATCCGTAGGTGCCGTCGCAGCTTAAACCATTGCGGGAAAACATCAACCGTTCCCAGGCAATCATCCCCAGGTGCTCCAGGAGCTCAGCGCTGGGTGCCGACCTTCAGGTCCTTGAACGGGACACCCCTATCGACCGAGATGTCGCGGGGCAGGCCCAGCACCCGATCACCGATGATGTTCTTCTGTATCTCGTCGGTGCCGCCGGCGATGGACGACTGGAATGAGTTCAGCGTGTATCTCGCGAGCTCGTAGCCCTCGTCGTCGGCCGCCCCGTCCCAGGCCATGGCGGCCGGACCGCGCATGTTCATGAGCATGTCCCGCATCCGCCAGTGGATTTTCGATCCGAACAGCTTGCCGAGTGAACCGGCCGGGCCGGGGGCCTTGCCGGCCTTCAGTTCGGCCTTGGTGCGAATCGCCATCAGCGCCTTGGTGGTCTCCATGCTGTAGATCTCCATCAGCTGTTGCCGCACCACCGGGTTCGAGAGCTGCTGGCCGTCGCGAGCGGCCTTTTTCAGAAGCTTGAAGACGGGCTGATTGATCCGTCCGCCGGCGATGGTGCCGATCGCGACCCGCTCGTACATCAGCATCGCGGTGGCTTGATTCCAGCCGTTGTTGACCTCGCCCAGCAGATGGTCGGCCGGGATACGGAGGTCGGTGAAGAACACCTCGTTGAAGTGGCGGCCGCCGTCGATCTGGTGAATCGGTCGGATCTCGACCCCCGGAGCATCCATGGGAACGACGAACATCGAGATCCCGGCGTGCTTGACCGCCTCCGGATCGGTACGGGCGATCAGCACTCCGTAGTTGCTCTTGTGAGCCAGCGTCGTCCACACCTTCTGACCGTTGATGATCCATTCGTCACCGTCGCGCTCGGCTCGGGTCTGGAGACTGGCGACATCGGATCCTGCCCCGGGTTCGGAGAACATCTGGCACCAGAGGGTCTGACCCCCGATCACGTCGGGCATGAACCGTTTCTTCTGCTCTTCGGTACCGAAATCGTTGAGCACCGGCAGACACATTCCATGGCTGATGATGAACTCGGTACCCATGAACGGATAGCGACCTGACTCCTCGGCGTAGATGCGGGCGTGGTCCTTGGTGAGTCCGGCTCCGCCAAACTCCTTCGGGTAGGTCAACCCGCCAAGGCCGGCCTCGGCCAGGTTCATGTAGAACCTCCTGGCGTCGTCGTAGGACGGATTGGGAC
>JABDJU010000280.1 GCA_013003325.1 Acidimicrobiales bacterium | reverse complement strand
ACCTTGACCCGCGCTTCTCCTTGTCGCGGCTGCGGCATAGGCTCTTCGACCAGCGTGAGTACATCGGGTCCACCACGCTGGCCTACGACGACTCGGCGATGTAGTTCGTTGGCCATGTGATCAACTTGCCCCACGGTGGGCTATCAGCACAGAGGCCAACGTCACTGAGGGTTCTTTTGCACATGTGTTGAGGACAACACGTTGTACCGGCGCGGGTGTGACCGAGTTGAGTTTTCGGCTCTCGAAATCGACGCACCATGCTCGCTTCGGTCGTCCGAACGACTCGACGCCCGCCATCAAAGTTTGATCCAGCCGGGGGTCGGTCAGGTGATAGCACCCATCCGAAGAACCGCTGTCTTGTAAACGCGGTCGGCCATCTGCGGGCAGGAATCGAGCACGGCATCGAGCTCGCTCTTGGTAAGAGCGAGGACGGCACTGTTCTCGGTCGCAACGACATCGGCGTTGCAGGGCTTGCCCGTCAGCAGCGCCATCTCTCCGGCGATGGCGCCAGCATCCAGCTCGGCCACCACCTCTCCGTCGCGCAGCACCCGAAGATGCCCATCGATCACCACCAAACAGTGCCGCCCAGGCTCACCCCGTCGAATGATCGTCGCCCCGCCCGGGACGGTGAACAGTGTGCCGTGTTGTTCGATGCAGCGCTGCTCTTCCACCGCCAAGTGATGCACGGACGGCCCGGAACGATGAAACGGTGTCTTCGGCCGAGCCGGCTTGCGCAGATGGGCGAATGATCCGGACCCGCTTTGGGCCCGCATGTTGAAGAGCCATCCGTCAAGCGGCTTCGATGCTGCCGGGACGAGCACCTTGGACACGTCGCCAGTAGCTGCCAGGTCCCGCAGCTCGCGCATCGGATCCGGGCCTTGCGCGACCACGCGTTCGATGGAGCGGCCATCCCGGTCGATCCGCTGAGCGACCTGGTCGAGGTAGATCTCGGCCGCTTCTGTGAGGTCGATCTCTGCCGACCTGGCGAACTCGTGCAGGGCCTGGCTGGCGGTGCCGTGGAGCAACACCAACAGCGACACGTGATGATCCGTGAGCTCGAGAAGGTCGAGCGCCGATTCGCCGCCTTCAGCGCTGGGATCGAGCAGGGCAATGGTTCTTGATTCGAGACGAAGCGGGAAGGTCTCCACATGCCTCTCCTTCTTTTTTGGGGAGCACGGGCAACCTAGGCACGGGCTATTTCGGGATGGTTGCGGCTGCGTGAACAGCACGAATCAACCGGTGGATAGTGGGCCACCCCGTTGAGTTCTGCGCTTTGGCTACGCGGCAGCGGGGACTCGATACGGAGCGACGATCACGGGCCTGCCGCTGTAGGTTGCGATGCGCTCGACCAGCTTGTCGGTCACCAGCCGGGCCGGGATCGCCACCGCGGTGGTGTCGGCGGTGACGTACTGCACGACGTCGCTGCTGATCGCCCCATACTTGGTGACGAGCCAGGGAACGTCGCCGATGCGGTCTTGGCACTGGGTCTGCAGCTGCTCGAGCGCAATGGCCTCGGCTTCGCCGATTGCAAGTCCTTCGGACTCGGCGAAGTTCCTGATGTCGCGCTTGACGCGATCGGTAATGACCATCAGCACGGTCGCGGTGCCTCCGCGAGCAACGGTGTCGCGGGCCAAGTCGAGGGTGGTGTCTCCCCCGGGTGAGGGTTCGACGATCGTGAGGAGGTGTTCTGGGTGTGACATTGGGGATGTCCTTCAGGTTGAGACGGCGGGGATGAGCTCACCGTTGGGATTGGTTGTAGGGTCGCCTTCGATTGCGGCGGGTTGGTCCGAGTCGTCTGACCACGGAACACTGATGACCAGCTGCCACAGGTATTCATCCGACACGTCGGAACCGGTGAGGAGCAGTCGGTAGTAGATCGGCCCGAGCAGGCTGTCGAGCACGGTTTCGATGTCGTGCTCGCCAGCTCCGGGCCCCAGCACGTCTCGCACAAGAGGGGCTGCGATCTCGCGCCGTCGAGCCCAGAATTCGGCGAACCGCTGGGCCAGATCTTCGTTCCGGGCGGCTTCGCCGACCATGCCGGCCACCAGCAGACCGAAGTCTGTGTTGCGGTAGAGCCGGACGATTTCTTTGCAGAACAGCAGCAGGTTGAGCCTGGGGTCGGGGTCGATCGGCGCTGGCCGAACGGCCTCGCGTGCCATTGAATCGATCAGGTCGAGGGCCAGCTGTTCTTTGTTCGACCACCGCCGGTAGAGCGTGTCTTTGCCGACGCCAGCGAGCTTGGCGATCTGTTCCATCGAAGACCCCGTGTAGCCGTTGTTCGCGAAAACGGCGCGAGCCGCGGCGAGGATCGCCCGGTCTCGGCTGGGATCGCGCGGTCGGCCACGGGTCATGACAACGACGATATACCAAACGGTGCCGTTTGGCAATTCATTTGAGTCGTCCGACCTATGGCCGACCGCCTGTCACGGGAACCTGCACGGGCATCTTCACTCCCAGCCCCGGCGTGACCGTCACCGGCGGTGCCGGTGAACTCAGCGTGACCGCAACGTGGGTGTAGCACCGGGCCCGAAAGCTACAGCGACTTCAGTCTGTCGATCTGAGCCTTCTCGTCGGCGTCGGGTTCGTCGACGACCAAGAACGCGTCTACGCACGCCACCGCTTCGTCAGGGCTGAGCTGCTTGAGGCTGAGTGTCAACACGTTGGCATCGTTCCAACGGCGGGCGTTCTCCGCGATCCAGGGGTCGCTGGCCTGGGCCGCCCGCACGCCCTTCACCTTGTTGGCGGCGATCGCCGTGCCGGTGCCGGTCCAACACATCAGCACCCCGTAATCAACCTCGCCCG
The DNA here is from genome assembly GCA_013003325.1 of Acidimicrobiales bacterium. Lineage (GTDB taxonomy): Bacteria > Actinomycetota > Acidimicrobiia > Acidimicrobiales > SZUA-35 > JABDIY01. The sequence goes on along the minus strand of JABDJU010000280.1, from coordinate 863 downwards.
ATGCGACCTCGGCAGCCACGGCCACCGCCATCTCGACCCAGTCGACCCCTTCGATCATGTGAAGCTCTGTGTGCGAGTCCAGATAGGCGATCACAGCTCGAGTTGTGTCGTTCTCATCATCGGCCGCGAAGGCTACCGAGGGTGTGCTGACCATCGTTCCAGTGTCGCAGGCGGCCCCGGACGCGAACGAACCCCGAACAATGGCCGGGGTCCGGATCGTGCGCGAGGAGGGACTTGAACCCTCACGCTGTTTCCAGCACAGGAACCTGAATCCTGCGTGTCTGCCAATTCCACCACTCGCGCAATGAGTGAGAGCCGAAAGGGTAACCCTTTCCAGCGGGCTTTGCCGACCGATCCCTGTCTGTTCTGGCGTACCGAGTCGACGTAGGGGTGTTTCTGGCGTGCCCACCCGCCGAAAACGGTGGGGTGGGCACGCTTTTTCGGCGGTTGGCAGTCGCTACGGTTTCTACTGTGAATCCGTTGGACAGCCTGCCCGACACCCCTGCCGAACGCCGTTCTGCCCTTCTCGCCGTACTGCTGAACAAGGGTGTCACCGAATTGGCTGAGCCGGTCGAATTGTCGTCGGGCGCGATGTCTCGATACTTCATCGATGGCAAGAAAGCGCTGTGCGCCGGCGCCGACCTCGCTCTGGCATGTACCTGCATGTTGGACGTCCTGGCCGAGCGGTCGATCAGCGTGGATGCGGTGGGAGGGCTCACGCTCGGGGCTGACCAGTTTGCCCACGGGGTAGCCGTCGTCGGCGGGCTCGAATGGTTCGTGGTACGAAAGCAGGCCAAGGGGCGTGGCACGAACAAGTTCATCGAGGGTGCCGATGTCAACCGCAAGCGGGTGCTGCTCGTTGA
>JABDJU010000279.1 GCA_013003325.1 Acidimicrobiales bacterium | reverse complement strand
ACCGCTCGGTGCACGAGTGCTGCAGCCGCTTCTCCACCAGTGGCTCCCGACAATCGAAGGTTTGCCGGAGGTTCGTTTGATCGAAGTCGAAAACAAGTTCTTCGGTGGCAACATCGGCGTCACCGGGCTGATGGTCGGCCACGACCTGATCCGGGTTCTGTCCACCGAGCCGGCAGGGCACCGCTACCTGCTGCCCGACGTGTGCCTGTCGAACGGAGTCTTCCTCGACGGGCTGAGTCCGGCCGACCTTCCGCACATGGTGGAGATCATTCCGACCAACGGCATTGCGCTGAGGGAAGCGCTCACCGGCTCTGAGAACCGAACCGTGGTGATGCAGCCATGACAGCGCTGCCCAAAGTCGTGATCGCTGGCCGCCCCAACGTCGGCAAGTCGACCCTCATGAACCGGATCCTGGGCCGTCGGGAAGCGATCGTGGAGGAACGGCCCGGGGTTACAAGAGACCGCAAGGTCGTGACCGCTGAGTGGCAGGGCCATGAGTTCGATCTCATCGATACTGGCGGGTGGCTGGCGGCGGGCACAGCTATCGACCGAAAGGTGTCGGCGCAGGCTGAACAGGCGATCGCCGACGCAGCGGTGGTTCTCCTCGTGGTCGATTCCACGGTCGGCGTGACCGACGAGGACGAACAGTTCGTTCGGTCCATCCGGAGACTCGATGTGCCGGTTTTTGTTGTCGCCAACAAGGTCGATGACCTGAAGCACTCCCAAGATCTCTGGGAGCTCCTGTCGCTCGGGTTCGGGCAGCCCTACGGAGTGTCGGCCCTGCACGGTCGAGGTGTCGGCGATCTGCTCGACGCGGTCGTCACCGAGCTGGGCGATGAGCCGGTCGCCGCCGATTCCGACGACGACGAGCAACGGATCTTTTCGATCGCGTTGGTCGGGCGCCCGAACGTCGGCAAGTCAACGCTGTTCAATCGCCTGATCGGAGACGAGCGGAGCGTGACCCACGACATGCCGGGCACGACCCGCGACACCGTCGATACCGTGGTCGAGACCGACCGGGGGCCGGTGCGGTTCCTCGACACGGCCGGTATGCGACGCCGATCCCGAATCGATGAGGACACCGAGTACTACAGCGTGGTGCGGGCTCTCAGCGCGGTCGACAAGGCCGACGTGGCCCTGCTGGTGATCGACGCATCTGAGGGGGTAACCCATCAGGATCAGCGGTTGGCTGAACGGGTGGATGCGGCGGGCTGTCCGATCGTCGTGGTGCTGAACAAATGGGATTTGGCCGACACCGAGCACAAGCACCAGATCGCCGCCCAGCTCGACCGCAAGCTGAGCTTCTTGCCCGACGTTCCTGAACACCGCATCTCAGCGCTGTCGGGGCGGGGGATCGGCAAGCTGCTGCCGTCGCTGTTCGATGCGATCGACGCCTATCAGACCAGGGTGCCCACCAACAAGGTCAACGAGGTCATTCGGTCCGCCCAGGCCGCCCACCCGGCCCCGAACGGCGCTCGAATCTTGTACGCCACGCAGGGGGCGACCGATCCTCCCACCTTCACGCTGTTCACCAACCGCTCGCTGTCTGACAGCTATGTCCGGTACATCGAAAACCAGATCCGGGAGACGTTCAACCTAGCCGGCACCCCCATCAAACTCCGCGTCCGCAAAAGGACGTAATTCGTCCGCAGCGTGCCCGTTGCCAGGTACGTTCCGAGCGTCGTTTCCTCAGAAGGGCTCATGTTCTCACTCGCCTTCGGCTCGTTTCATGACCCGTTCTTCGTCCACTCGCTATGGGGGTCTGACCCCATTGCTGGCGGTCGCGGTGGTTCGGCCCGCTGCGAAGCTCGCCGGACCTCTGGGCGTACTGACCCCTCAATGCGCTGGCAGCGGCCGCGGCTTGGCCCGTTGCGAGAGAGGGGCGGAGGGAGCCATGAAACGAGCGTCAGCGAGTGAGGACATGGATCCCGGAGCCCCGAACAAGCCACGGAACCTCCGTGGCAACGGGCACGCTGCAGGCGACTATGCGTGTCGGATTACGAGGATGGCGACGTCGTCGGTGATGGGGCCGTCGCTGAAGTCTCGGGCGGCTTCCATCAACGACTTGGCCAACACATCGACTCCGGCGGTGGGGTCGCGCCGAATGATCGATGCAACGCCGTCTTCGCCGAACAGCACGCCATCTCGTCGGGCTTCGGCCAGACCGTCTGTGTACAGCACGGCCACGTCCTCGGCGTTCCACTGAACCTCTCGGGAGTGGTAGATGGCCTTGGGGTCGAGCATCAGCAGGGGACCGGTGGCGCCGAGTGGACGCACCTCCTGGTGATGCCACACAAACGCGGCGGGGTGACCGGCCGAGGCGTACCGGAGGGACTCGGCTTCGACATCGAAGACCAAGACGCAGAGGGAGATGAATTCTTCACCACGCTCGAGCACCGACATCTGGGTGTTGAGTTGCTCCACCGCCTGGCCGGGGTCCCGGAACTGCATCAGGAAGGTGCGGAGCAAGTACTTGGCCTGGAGCGCGGTGATCGAAGGTTCGATCCCGTGACCGGTGACGTCACCGATGATGGCCGCCACCCGGTCGTTGTCGACCCGGAACACGTCGAAGAAGTCGCCGGCGAGGGCACCGGCCCCGGGGTTGTACTCCTGCCCGATCTCGAAACCCTTCAGCTCGGGCAGGTTGTTGGGAGCGAGGCGGGCGGCCCAGTGATAAGGCGCAAGGTTGGCTTGCTGGGTGATTTCTTTGGCCCGCTTCTCGATCTCGAACCGATCAGCGGCGATACGGGACACCTCGTTGATGTTGCTGCGCTGGGCGATCGTGCGTATCGAAGGGATGGCGAGAAGACCGCTGAGGACGGCAGGCCAGAACGAGATGCCCGCAACTGCGAAGAAGGCGAGCAGCGCCGCGGTAGCGATCGCCACCATCGCAGCTTCGACATCGCGCCGGTAGTCGGCATCGGCGAGGCGCCAAAGATCCGACTCTGCGCCCTCAGCTGCCAATCTGTCAGCTAGCTGGCGGCGGCTTCGGGCGGCCCTGATCCAGA
>JABDJU010000250.1 GCA_013003325.1 Acidimicrobiales bacterium | reverse complement strand
ACGATCAGCCAGTTGATCTGGTTGGGGTTCTCCGCCGGCGCCAATCCAGGCCGTCGTAGAATTCGAGTTTGCGCGACCGAGCGAACGCCAACGCGTCGAAGCCGTCGAGCACGTGACAGCCTGGAGTCTCGATGTGAAGCCCGGAAGCTGGATCTCGCAGCGCTCGGTCGAACCAGATCGGTACCCCGCCCAGAGCATCGACACCGGCTTGGAAGCCGACGAAGTTGATCTCGGCGTAGTGGTGAATGTCGATGTCGAGAGCGTTCTGAACCGTGTCGATCAGGCGCTGCTGGCCGTCTTCGCCGTTGAAGGCGCTGTTGATCCTGCCGTCGCGAGCGGTGCCGTGAATCGGAACCCAAAGGTCCCTGGGCAGTGACATCAGGTCGACCAGACCGGTGTCGATGTCGAGGCGGGCGATCATGAGGGTGTCGGTCCGCCGGCCGATGACTTCCTCGCCGATGAAGATCTCAGAACTCTCCGAGCTCTCGTCGATGCCCTCTCGCGAGTCCGAACCCACGATCAGCCAGTTGATCTGGTTGGGGTTCTCCGCCGGCGCCAATCCGGCCACCGAGGTGGTGAGGTCTCCCACCTCCCCCTGCACCCACACGATCGAACCGGCGATCGCCAGCAGCAGTGCGACGGTCAGGAAACCCAGCGTGATCAGGAGTTCCTGAGCGTTGGTGCGCCGCGGGCGTTGGGTTCGACCCTTCAGGCTGCGCCGGTCCCGACGGGCCGGTGATGATTCGAGGCGAACGGTGGGTTCGGCGTCGAAGGCGGCCGGCGCAGCGTCGGCGTCGTGGTGGGTGAGAACCATGGCGGCTCAAACAGTAGTTTCGCCACGCCCCGATTTGGTGGAGGGTTACGAGCCGGGGAACCGGCAAAACCGACCGGGCCGATCGGCCTACGACGACCGAAAAATCGCTCAGGGCACGGCGCCGCCGGCCGATGAGACAATTGAGATCTGCCATCGTGCGCGTCTCGGATACAACCCCTGGAAAGTGACCGTTCGTGACATCCCCAACCCAATCCGATGCCGTCGTTGGGCTCGACGATTCGGTGGACGTGCTGCGCCGATACTGGAAGCTCATCGCGGCCTGCGCAGCCGCCGGTCTGGTCCTCGGAGCGCTGAGCTTGACCCAACGGACCGAGTCGTACGTGTCGGATTCGCTGGTCGAAGTTCGTCCCCTCATCAGCCAGGGCGACTCGCCGATTCTCGATGCCGCCCGCCAGGTCAACACCGAAACCGAGCAGTCGATCGCATCGTCTCAGCGGGTGGTCGAACGAGCGCTGGCCCTGGCCGAAGCCTCTGAACAGCTGGGCAACGACGATCTCGACGCCCCCGAAGTCACCGAGCTCGCATCGTCGATCTCTATCGATGGTGAGCGAGCCCGCACCATTCAAGACGAGATCGAAGTCACCTTCGAGCAGAACTCGCTCGTGCTCCTCATTGAAGCGAGCGCGGCAGACCCCGAGCGGGCCCAGGAGCTGGCTCAGGCTGTTGCCCACGCCTACCTCGATTTCCGGGTCGATGCCGCCACCGGCGCGACCAACGAAGCGCGCCAGCGGCTACTCGACAGGGAAGCGGAACTGCTGACCGAACTCGATGAGATCGCGACACAGGTCGAAGCGTTGGAGCAGGACCTGGTCGACAGCCAGGAACTCATCGATCCCGAGCAACCGACGATCTTCCGAGAGCAGGTTCGACCCGCCGAGCTGCGCAGCCTAGAACTGTCCGAAGTGTCCAAGCGCCAGAACCTGGCCGGCATCGGCAGCCGGTTGGCCAACATCGACGCCATCACGATCAACGCCGGAGAGATCCTCGATGATGCTGAGGTCCCCACCTCACCGTCGGGCATTCCCGCACCGGTCGGCCCGATCGCCGGTCTGCTGCTCGGCCTCGGGCTCGGCACGGCGATCGCCTTCGCTCAGGACCGGTCCGATGCAACCGTGCGGGAGCCCCTCAAGGAGCTGCCCGAGATCGGTAGCGAGATCCTCGGCTTCAGCCCGTCCAGAAACCACATCGCCGTCACCGAGGGCTCCGAAGAGCGAGTCGACGAGGCCTATCGGCGCACCCAGGCCGGTTTGCTCTACAAGATGGACAGCGGGGACCGTCAGATCGTGCTCGTGACCGGCACCACCGAGGCCGAGTCGTCCGATACCGCCGCCATCGCAGCCGCCAACCTCGCCGTCGCAGCCGCCCGGGTCGGGCGCAAGACACTGCTGATCCTGGCCGACCTGCGGCACCCGGTCGTGCACCAGCGGTTCAAGGTCGACAACAGCCGGGGACTGGCCGAAGTGATCAACGGCAAGGCCAGCCTCAGCGACGTGTCCCAGGAGGTGCCCGAACTTATGACGATGTTCATAGTGCCTCCGGGCTCCGACATCGCTGCTCCAACCCGCCTGCTCCAAAGCAGCAACATGGGCCGGCTCCTCGACAAGGCCCGCAGCGGTTATGACCTGATCGTGGTGCAGGCCCCAACCCTCACCGACTATGCCGACGCCGTCGTGCTCGGGCCGCTGTGCGACACCGCCGTCCTGGTCGTCGAACCACACCAGAGCCGGCGAGCCGATGTCGAATCGTCGCTACGTCAGCTCAGGGCCGTCGGGCTCGACGTGTCCGGCTCGATCGTGGCCGACACCGTCGAGTCCCGCCCCGTCGGGTAGATCGGGCACACCGTCGCCGTGGCTCTCGCGCAGGTCGAACAGAGGGTCGAGCGACGGCAGAATCGCACCCCCCAACGGGTTCTTCCGGACTGGCCGATCAAGGCCGCCTTCGTCCTGATGCCCTTGTACTTCTTGCTCGGTCTTCAGGGGTTCATGTGGGTGGTGCTCGCCGTGCCGATGCTGGCCGCACTAGGTCAGAAGCGCGATCTGGTGGTGTTCAAGGGAACGTCGTGGTGGATGTTCTTCCTCGGTGCTGCCCTGTTGTCGGCGGTGAACCTCGACACCGTCGGTCGGGTGGCGGGCTGGACCCTGCGGTTCGGCTACTTCGCTGCCGCCATCATCTACGGCCTTTACATGCTCAACGGAGGTCGGTCGCTGAGAGTGTCGACGATCGTGCGTTGCCTCACGTTCCTGTGGATGGCCACCGTCGTCGGCGGGTACCTCGGGTTCGTGTTCGGGGCATTCAGTTACCGCTCGCCGATGTATTTCGTGATGCCGGCCGACCTACTGGAGAACGAGCTCATCAACACGCTGGTGACCCCGGGTTTCGCCGACCTACAGAACATCATCGGGGTGGAACTTCCCCGTCCGAAAGCCCCGTTCGCCTACACCAACACGTGGGGATCGATGCTGGCGTTGCTCACCCCTTTTGCGGTGATCAGCCTCACCGAAAAGGACGTCGGCCTGAACCCGACCCTTATCAGGGTGATGTTGGCAGCGTCGGTCGTTCCGGCCGTCGTTTCGCTCAATCGCGGTCTCTGGCTCTCGCTCGGTATCGGCTGCGCCTACGTCGCGGTGCGCCTGGGCCTGCTCGGCAGCGGCGGTTTGCTGATCCGTATGATGTTCGCCGTCGGGGCGCTGGCGCTGGTGCTGTTGATCACCCCTCTGGGTGATCTGATCGTGACCAGGATCGACACCGGCCACTCGAACGAGGGCCGCTTCGAACTGGTGATGACCTCGGTCGAAGGAACGGCGGAACGACCGCTGCTCGGATGGGGAGCTCCCCGACCCAACCGCGATGGACTCCCGCCGATCGGTACCCACGGTCAGCTCTGGTATCTGATGTTCAGCCACGGGATCCTGGGTGCGGTGAGCTACTGCGCGTTCTTCGCCTCGGTAGGCCTCCGGACCTGGCGACAGCCCTCGGCGTCGGGCTTGTGGGCTCATGCGGTCCTGATCATCGGCGCGGTCCAGATGTTGTTCTATCTCACCATGCCCAACCAGCTGTTCGTGATGATGGCTGCGGCAGCGGTCGCAACCCGGGTTCAGTCGGGCACCGAGCGTTTCGTCTCAGCCTCGTAAGTCGGCCAGGCCGAGGTCTCGCTTTCCCGCCGCCACGGCCGCCACCGTGAGCACGACACCGACAGCGAGTGTGATCGCCAACCCGGTGTAGTCGTTGGGGGTGAGAAGTCCGACCGGTACGACCGCGACTACGGCGATGACGGTGGCCAGGCCCAGTTCTCGGGACGCCGATGTGACACCGTGCCACGACTGTGAGAAGTAGGTGTTGATCAAATTCTTGCCGGCCAGGCTCACCGCCCAGGCGATGGCGGCGCCGGCGAGGCCGAACCAGTTCCCCAACACGGCGATCAGGACGATGTCGGTGACCAGCGACAGCGCAGTCACCTTCATAGTCGTGAGCGAATGGCCCCTCATCAGCAAATGCAGCTCGACCGGGCCGGTGAGGGTGTTCACGATCGGTCCCAGCACCAACAGGGTGAGCAGGCGTGCGTCGGGCACGAACTTCTCATCGATCAGCTCGGCGAGCGGACCGGTCTTGATCGCCACAATCATCAGGTAGGGAAGGGTCGCGATCACCATCCACCCCGACGCTCGATGGAACAGCGCTCTCACCGTGGTTTCGTCTCTGTCGCCGATCGCTCGGCGGAGGTTCGGCGACACCGCCTGGGTGATGGCGTAGCCAATGAAGTTCCCGGCCGTGGCGAAGCGGCTCAGACCTCCGTACACGCCGGCCGCCACGTCGCCCAACACGACGCCGATTACGAGGACATCGCCGCGTTCGAGAGCGATCTGCAACGAGGTCGACACGGCATTGGGCCGGACGAATGACCAGTACGCGGCCGAGTCGACTGCCGGACGGCCCGATCCGTGCAGGCCGCCGAGAGCGGCGAACGTGGCCAGCGAAGCGATGAACGCCAGCACCACCGGAATGCCCCACGCCAGCGCGACCGCAGTGGGGGTTAGCTCACCGAAGATCACTACACCGAGAAGGGCCAGCACCTGCAGCGATGGGCGCCCGATCTGCTGGATGACCGCGGTAGGGGTCTGGGTTCCCAGCCCGCGAGTGCCGCCGAGGATCCCGATGGTGAGGCTCCACGCAGGGACGGTGGGGGCGAGAAGACGGAGCACCTGGCGAACGTCGTCGGATCGGTCCCCACCGACGAGGTCGCCGAGTGCGGGGGCCAGAACGAAGACGGTCACCGCCGCGACGATCGACGCCACCAAGACCGGGAGCAGGGCGACCCTGGCCAGTCCTCGCGGGTTCGGGTCGTCGCCGTCGATCGTCTCGGGCATGAAGTAGACCAGCCCCACCTGGGTGCCGAACGCCATCGATGTGCCCACGATCGAGACCACGGTGGTAGCGATGAAGAAGACGCCAGCATCGCCCAGACTGTCGGTCGAGGACACCAGCTTGGCGACTCCGAAGGTCGCCACCATCGTGGTGGCGGCGCCGATCAGGGCCAGCCCTGAGGCCAGCACGCTCGACTGGTTCCTGCCGACTGGAGGGCGGGTCGAGCCGGTCACGCCAGGAGGCCCTCGATGGCCTCGGTGAGCGGTTGTCGATAGCCGGCCATCGGGCTGGTCCAGCCCTGCCCGGACAGCCGGCTTTCTCTGAGTGCGAGATCGGCGAGATAGATCGCCAGCTCGACGTCTGTCGAGGGCCCCAGCTGCTCCAGTGCGACGAAGCGGGCGACGACATCAGTGCTGTCCGAAACCGCTTTGCGACGGATCGATTCGAAACGAAGATGGCGCCGGTCTTGGCCGACAGGACGGTCGAAACCCCCGAACTCCCAGTCGATCACTCCGACGCCGGAAGGGCCGGACACGAGATTCCACGGGTTCAGGTCGCCGTGCCATATGCCCACCTCAACGACCTCGTCGGAGAAGCGGGCCCGTACCAGCGCGACAGCCTCGGCCAGACGGGATTGAGCCTCGTCGGTCCGTTCGCCGATGTCGGGCGTTCTGAGCCAAGCCAGCTCCGCAACAGGCACTTCTCGATTGCCGACGGACCTGGCGATGCCATCGATTTGCTCGGGCAACAATGCCCGCGGCCCCTTCCACTCCGTCGACGCGAATGCCGAGGTGACCGCCACAACTACGCCGTCGAGGTCGATCAGCTCCAGTGGAGCGGGCGAGAGAATCGGGCTCGGCAGGTTGCCGTCCAGCCGCGTCAGAATGTGGAACTCGTTGCGGACCAGGTCTTCTGTGAACGGCGACCACCCGACCTTGGCGAACCCAGCAACCTCGCCGTCGGCCCGAATCAGCATCAGGACCGGCTTGCGATTCCGCCGCGGCGGACCGGCACCGATGGACACGGTGAGTTCGGGGTCGCCCAGCAATCCTTGGACGGAACGGACCGCCCTCGTCAGCGGCATCTCGATTCGTTCTCCGCCGAGCCTCGAAACGACGCCGGCTCGACCGGCAGCCCGGCCCGCGGCTGAGAGCGCCCGGGCTTTGACGGTGCGGTCGTCGTGACCCCGTCGAAGCGCCCCAACGGTGGCGTGCCTGGTTGAGAGGGGGAACAGCAGCCGAGCGTCATCTGCATCAGGCCGAGCGAGCATCGGGCTGGTCGGACCGTCGACGACGCCGCCGAGCGCCCGGAGGAGCCACTCATACGTGGTCTCCTGTTCGTTGTGGGGTGTCAGCTGTGTCATCGAATCTCGTCGCAGGCTAAGTGAGACTGTAGAGGCCGAGGCAGAGCAGAAATGACCTTGCCAACTAGCCCGCCCGACCCTCGTGAATCGAGCCTGTCTTTGGCACGATGGTCACGCGACCGCAGTACGGTCGCGTGCCGAGAGGTGATCGAGTGAGGCGACAATCGAAACGACGCGTGCTGTTCGTCTGTTCCTCCGGCGGTCACCTGGCCCAACTGCTCGAACTGGAGCCGTGGTGGAAAGACCACGACTGCCGGTGGGTCACCTTCGATCTGCCCGATGCTCGGAGCCGTCTGGGCGCCGACGGGTTCATCGCCGCCCACCATCCGACAACCAGGAACCTGAAGAACGCACTGCGAAACCTTGCCC